>NZ_ATDO01000049.1:0-94781 GCF_000445085.1 Sphingobium sp. HDIP04
GCGGGGGGCTGCGCCGAAGCGGGCATGTCCTGCGCGACCGCAATGCCGGTGACGCCCGCGCCGAAGGCCAATATGGCCGCGCCTGACAACAGGATCGATTTCATCGGGATCATCCTTTCCTTGTTCTCGACCCGTTCTGCCGTTCGGGCTGCACAAAGAACCGGATTTGCGACGCCGACGTTCCGGCCATGGCGACGAACCGTTGCCGCCGCGCCGCCAGACGATCCCCCAAACCGCCCGCCTCAATGTTCAGGATAGCGATCGAACTTCGGCAGTTCGTGCGCGCCCGCCATCCAGGACGCCGCCTCCGCGAATTGCACATGGATGGCCGGCGGCAGGGCGGACGGGTCGTCCAGCGTGCCCGTCTGAATATCCACCATGCCGGGGAAGACCGCGGCATTGCGATAGAACAGCCCCGTGCCGCATGTCCCGCAAAATTCCCGCGTCACATTGTCGGAGGATCGGTAGGTCACGGGGCGGCCCGTCACCGTCACCCGGTCTTCCGGAAACAAGGCCCAGCCGACCATCGGCGCGCCCGCGCTTTTCCGGCAGTCCGAACAATGGCACAGCGCGCTGTAGACTGGCTCCCCTTGCGCTTCGTAATGGATCGCCCCGCATTGGCACCGCCCCGAAACCATGGCCTTTCTCCTTGCACGATTCGCCTTTTGTTCTCATAGAAGAAGCGACGGCGCAAGGGCTGCCCGCCCTTGCCGCTTCCCGCCCGGCACCTTAGTTGATAGCTCATGACCCTGCCTGCTCCCTCGCCCGACGATCCCGCCTATCTTCAGGGGCTGAACGAACCCCAGCGGGAGGCCGTGCTCTCGACCGAGGGGCCGGTGCTGGTGCTGGCGGGCGCCGGCACGGGCAAGACGGCGGCGCTTACCGCCCGCCTCGCCCATCTGATCGCCACGCGGCGGGCCTATCCTTCCGAAATCCTTGCCGTCACCTTCACCAACAAGGCGGCGCGGGAAATGCGGGAACGCGTCGGCCGCATGATCGGCCCGGCGGTGGAGGGCATGCCCTGGCTGGGCACTTTCCACGCCATCGCCGCGAAGATGCTGCGCCGCCATGCCGAACTGGTGGGGTTGCAATCCAACTTCACCATCCTCGACACGGACGACCAGCTTCGCCTGATGAAGCAGTTGATCCAGGCGGAGGGCATCGACGAAAAGCGCTGGCCCGCCCGCCAGCTCGCCGGCCTCATCGACCAGTGGAAGAACAAGGGCCTGACCCCGGAGGAGATCGGCGCGGGCGAGAGCGAGGGCTATGCCAACGGCAGGGGGCAGAAGCTCTATGCCGCCTATCAGGCGCGTCTTCGGGACGTGAATGCCTGCGATTTCGGGGACTTGCTGCTGCATGTTCTGACGATATTGAAACGTCATCGGGACGTGCTGGAAAGCTATCAGCAGCGCTTCCGCTATATCATGGTGGACGAATATCAGGACACCAACTCCAGCCAGTATCTGTGGCTGCGCCTGCTCGCCCAAAGCAGCAAGAACATTTGCTGCGTGGGCGACGACGACCAGTCCATCTATTCATGGCGCGGGGCCGAAGTCGCCAATATCCTGCGGTTCGAAAAGGATTTTCCGGGCGCGAAGATCATCCGGCTGGAGCAGAATTACCGTTCGACCCCGCATATATTGGGCGCGGCGTCAGGGGTGATCGCGGAAAACGGCAATCGCCTGGGCAAGACGCTATGGACCGACATCGACGTGGGCGAAAAGGTCCGCGTCATCGGCGTGTGGGACGGGCCGGAGGAAGCGCGGCGCGTGGGCGAGGAGATCGAATCGATCGAACGCGGCGGCCGATCGCTGGACGAAGTGGCCATCCTCGTCCGCGCCCAGCACCAGACCCGCGAGTTCGAAGACCGCTTCATCCAGATCGGCCTGCCCTATCGCATCGTCGGCGGTTTCCGCTTCTATGAGCGCGCTGAAATCCGCGACGCGCTGGCCTATCTGCGCCTCGTCAACCAGCCCGCCGACGACCTGGCATTCGAACGGATCGTCAATGTCCCCAAGCGCGGCCTGGGCGACAAGGCGGTGGAAAAGCTGCACCGGCTTGCCCGCGCGGAGGGCGTTCCGCTTGCCCTCGCCGCCGCCCGCATCCTCGACACGGACGAGATGACGCCGCAGGCCCGCCGCAGCCTGGGCGCCTTCATCGGCGACCTCGCCCGCTGGCGGGACCGCGCCGCGCAACTGCCCCATGCCGAACTCGCCCGGCAGATATTGGACGAGAGCGGCTACACCGCCATGCTCCAGGCCGAGCGGACCGCCGAAAGCGCGGGGCGGCTGGAGAACCTGAGCGAACTCGCCCGCGCCATGGAGGAATATGAGACGCTGGGCGCGTTCCTGGAACATGTGTCGCTGGTCATGGACAATGAGGCGCAGGCGGACGAGCGCAAGGTCACGATCATGACCATCCACGCCGCCAAGGGGCTGGAGTTCGACACCGTCTTCCTGGCGGGGTGGGAAGAAGGCATTTTCCCTTCCCAGCGCGCCCTTGACGAAGGCGGCCTCAACAGCCTGGAGGAGGAACGCCGCCTTGCCTATGTCGCGATCACGCGGGCGAGGAAATCCTGCATCATCCTGCACGCCGCCAACCGGCGCATCTATGGCCAGTGGACCAGTTCCATCCCCTCGCGCTTCGTCGGGGAACTGCCGCCCGAACATGTGGAGGAGGAGAGCAGCATGTCCGGCGGCGCCTCGCTCTGGCGCGCCAACTGGTCCGAACGCGCCGATCCCTTCGCCAATGTCCAGCGCGGCACGGGACGCGGCCCCGGCTGGCAGCGCGCCCAGCAGAGCGGGCAGTTCATGAAGGAACCCGTCCGGATCGTGGAAGCCCGCGCATCGGCCGTATCGCTCGGCAACAAGGGCCGCGACGACATGAGCGTCGGCCTGCGCGTCTTCCACCAGAAATTCGGATACGGCACCGTGGCGGAGATCGAGGGCAACAAGCTGGAGATCGACTTCGAAACGACAGGGCGGAAGCGGGTGATGGACAGCTTCGTGCAGCCTGCCTAGGGGTCAATCGGGCATCCACAATGCAGGGGGCGATCTGGTATCGTGAAATGGCGGCGGTAAGGTTAGCGCCCGTATGGGAATGATAAGGATAGGGGTGGGGAGCGGACGCTCCCTTATTCGTCACCCCGGGCTTGACCCGGGGTCCCGCTGCCTTGGACGAGGCGCGCACTCAGACAAGAAAGCGGGACCCCGGATCAAGTCCGGGGTGACGGAAACTTCAGCTATTAGCCAATTCCAGTCGCTCATTCGACCGTCAGCTTCTGGACTTAAACGACCCACTGAGGACCAGCCGCAATAACCCAACGGCAATGACATCCCCAAAGGCGTCCTACTGCCCAACAGGCGGCCATTTCGCCTGTCCTATCCCGCACGGGCCAGCTTACCAGGCTCCGTCTTTGACAGGCTCGATATGCAGGCGCACCCATGAGCGTCAACGGAAAACAGCGGAAATCAGCCTCCAATCCCGATCGGATGGAGAAGCTTGCCGATGGCGAGCTCATTCATATGTTGGTGGAGCCTAGCGGGATCGAACCGCTGACCTCCTGCATGCCATGCAGGCGCTCTCCCAGCTGAGCTAAGGCCCCATCGTCGCGCGGCACATCATACCGCATCCCAATGGATCAGGCCATGTCCGGCATCAAGCCATCGGCCAAATATGGAACACTCCTTGCGTGGCTTTGGAGTGTTAATCGAGGTCACTTGCAACCTCGCCACACCCCTCGCTTGCGCTCGGGAGTTTTTCGGGAAAATGTCCCCCGGACATTTTCTTTTTCCGAAAAACTGGTGGAGCCTAGCGGGATCGAACCGCTGACCTCCTGCATGCCATGCAGGCGCTCTCCCAGCTGAGCTAAGGCCCCGTTTCCAGTGTCGGCGCCGTTTGGGTCCGGCGCCTCGGAGGCCGCTGCCATTAGGTGGCAGCGAACTCCTTGGCAAGCACAAAATTCAATTAATTGTCGTCGTCGCCATCGTCCCCGCCGGCGTCGACGCCCAGATCGTCGTCGCCGCCCAGATCGACGTCATTGTCGGGCGAATCGCCGTCATCATCCACGTCCAGATCCAGGTCCAGATCGTCGTCCGCCGTCTCGATCTCACCATCGGCGGTTTCGATGACCTTCTTGGGCGCTTCCTCATAGGGCAGCGGCTGCTTCGACTTCAGCACGGGTTCCGGTTCCCAGGCCGTGCCGCAATTGATGCAGGTGACCGGGTCATCCTTGCCCAGGTCGTAGAAGCGCGTGGCGCATTTCGGGCAGGTACGCTTCGTGCCCCATTCAGCCTTGACCATGTCCGGCCTTGTCCTTCTCTTGCGAGTGCTCAAAACAGAAATTACGCGGCACGACAGGGTCGCCCGCGAAGAGACGGCGCCTTGCCATAGCGAAACCGCGCTGTCAAAAGCCGGGCGCATTTTTTCAAGTCTTGCAGACGGATTGACCCGTGACCGCTTCTTCCGACCAGCCGATGCCCCAAGCTCAACCCGCTACCTTCACCGCCGCCCCGGCGCTTTCCGGATCGATCGCCGTGCCGGGCGACAAGAGCATTTCGCACCGTTCCCTGATGCTCTCGGCGCTGGCGGTGGGCGAAAGTCGGGTCGAAGGGCTGCTGGAGGGGGAGGATGTCCTGTCCACTGCCGCCGCGATGCGGGCGATGGGCGCGGACATCCGCAGGCAAGCGGACGGCATCTGGCATATCCATGGCGTGGGCGTCGGCGGCCTGCTCCAGCCGGAAAGCGCGCTCGACATGGGCAATAGCGGCACCTCCACCCGCCTGCTCATGGGCCTGGTCGCGAGCCACGCCATCACCGCGACCTTCGTGGGCGACGCCTCGCTCAGCAAGCGCCCCATGGCCCGCGTCACCGAACCGCTGTCGCGCATGGGCGCCAGCTTCACCACCAGCCCCGGAGACCGCCTGCCCCTTACCATGCGCGGCGCCTGCCCGGCGGTGCCGCTGGACTATCGCCTTCCCGTGGCATCGGCGCAGGTGAAGTCTGCGATCCTGCTCGCCGGCCTTAACGCCCCCGGCATCACCCGCGTGGTCGAGCCGATCCCCACCCGCGACCATAGCGAACGCATGCTCAAGGGCTTCGGCGCGGACCTCCATGTCGAGGTCGAGGGCGACGGCACCCGCATCGTCACGCTCAGGGGCGAGGCGGAACTCCGCCCGCAGTCGATCACCGTTCCCGGAGACCCCTCCTCCGCCGCCTTCCCGATGGTCGCGGCGCTGCTGGTTCCGGGGTCGAAGGTCGCCATCGCCAATGTCGGCCTCAACGCGACCCGCGCCGGGCTGATCGACCTGCTGCGCGAAATGGGCGGCGACATCGTCGTCGAAAACCCCCGCGAAGTGGGCGGCGAGCCGGTGGGCGATCTGGTCATCACCGCCTCGACGCTCCAGGGGGTGGAGCCGGACCCCGCCCGCGCGCCGTCGATGATCGACGAATATCCGGTCGCCTTCATCGCCGCCGCCCTGGCCGAGGGGCGCAGCACCTTCCGCGGGCTGGAGGAACTGCGCGTCAAGGAATCGGACCGCATCGCCACCATGGCGGCGGGGCTGCGCGCCATCGGCGTGACGGTGGAGGAACTGGAGGACGGCATCGTCATAGAGGGCAGCGGCGGCGCGCTCCTGCCCGGCGGCGGCCCGATCGCCACGAAGCTGGACCACCGCATCGCCATGAGCTTCGCGGTCGCGGGCCTCGTGTCGAAGAAGGGCGTGACCATCGACGACATGCGCCCGGTCGCGACCAGCTTCCCCGGCTTCACCGCGCTGCTGCGCTCGCTCGGCGCATCGGCATGAGGCAGGGGGCATGACATTCGATTTCGCCAGCGTCATCGGACTGGTCGGCAGCGGCCTGATGGTCCTCGCCTATGCCTACAGCAACATGGCGAAGGTGCTGAACTTCACCCTGTTCAACCTGCTGAATCTGGTCGGCGCGCTGTTGCTGATCTATTCGCTGACGGTTCATTTCAACGTCGCGTCGATGGCGCTGGAAGTCGTCTGGGCCTTTATCGCCCTGATCGGCCTCGCCAAGGCGCTGCGGAAAGGCAAGGCATCATGATCATCGCCGTCGACGGCCCCGCCGCATCGGGCAAGGGCACCATCGCCAAGGCGCTGGGCCGCCATTACGGGCTGCCGGTGCTCGACACGGGGCTGCTCTATCGCGCAGTCGGGCTTGCCGTGCTCAAGGCCAGCGGCGACCCGGACCATGAGGCCGACGCCCTTGCCGCCTGCGATTTCGACGACGCCATGCTGGACGACCCGGCGCTGCGCAGCGAAGCGGTCGGTTCGCTCGCCTCCCGCGTTTCGATCCACCAGAGCGTCCGCCAGGCGCTGGTGAAGCGCCAGCGCGACTTCGCGACCCAGCCTGGCGGCGCGATCCTGGACGGGCGCGACATCGCCACCGTCATCGCGCCCGATGCCGACGCCAAGATCTTCGTCACGGCCAGCGTCCATGTCCGCGCCCAGCGCCGCTATCAGGACGCGCTCGACCATGGCGGCCACCCCGACATGGACAGCCTGATCGCGGACATCCAGGCCCGCGACACCCGCGACATGAGCCGCGACCACGCCCCGCTGCGCGTGGCCGATGGAGCGGACTTGCTCGACACCAGCAATTTGACTATAGACGCCGCCGTCCAGCAGGCCATTGCTCTGGTGGACGCCCAGTTGGAACGTCGGCGACAGGCCTGACGCGAATGCCGGGCGCCGGGGATTCCCAGGCGCCCTTTTCGCTTTTCCACGGGGCGTCGACTCGTCGTGGCCGAACGGATGTTCGCTTGGGCATTCGGCCCTGCGGACGCTTTGGCCTGAAAGACCACCGGAGACAACCGGTAGGCCAGCAATGACGAGTGAAGGAAACTACCATGGCCTCTACGGCATTCCCCTCGCGCGACGATTTCGCCGCGCTTCTCAATGATTCTCTCGGTGGCGAGGATGGCGGCTTCGAAGGCCGCGTCGTCAAGGGCACCGTTACCGGCATCGAAAACGACATGGCGCTGATCGACGTCGGCCTGAAGTCGGAAGGCCGCGTGCCGCTGCGCGAATTCGCCGCGCCGGGCCAGAAGGCCGAGCTGAAGGTCGGCGACGAAGTCGAAGTCTATGTCGACCGCGTCGAAAACGCCCATGGCGAAGCCATGCTGTCCCGCGACCGCGCCCGCCGCGAAGCCGCCTGGGACAAGCTGGAATCCGAATTCACCGAAAACGCCCGCGTCGAAGGCGTCATCTTCGGCCGCGTCAAGGGCGGCTTCACCGTCGACCTGGACGGCGCGGTGGCGTTCCTGCCCGGCTCGCAGGTCGATATTCGTCCGGTTCGCGACGTCACCCCGCTGATGGACATCCCGCAGCCCTTCCAGATTCTGAAGATGGATCGCCGCCGCGGCAACATCGTCGTGTCGCGCCGCGCCATCCTGGAAGAAACCCGCGCCGAACAGCGCTCGGGCCTCATCCAGACGCTGGCCGAGGGCCAGATCATCGAGGGCGTGGTCAAGAACATCACCGACTACGGCGCGTTCGTCGACCTGGGCGGCATCGACGGCCTGCTGCACGTCACCGACCTCAGCTACAAGCGCATCAACCACCCCAACGAGATGATCAACATCGGCGACACCGTCCGCGTCCAGATCATCCGCATCAACCGCGACACCCAGCGCATCAGCCTGGGCATGAAGCAGTTGGAAAGCGATCCGTGGGAAGGCGCTTCGGCCAAGTACCCCGTCGGCGCCAAGCTGTCGGGCCGCGTCACGAACATCACTGAATATGGTGCGTTCGTCGAGCTGGAGCCGGGCATCGAAGGCCTGGTCCACGTTTCGGAAATGTCCTGGACCAAGAAGAACGTCCACCCCGGCAAGATCGTTTCGACCAGCCAGGAAGTCGACGTCATCGTCCTGGAAGTCGATCCCGAAAAGCGCCGCATCTCGCTCGGCCTCAAGCAGGCCCAGAACAATCCCTGGGACAGCTTCGCCGAACGTCACCCGATCGGCTCGACCGTCGAGGGCGAAGTCAAGAACGCGACCGAATTCGGCCTGTTCATCGGGCTGGACGGCGACGTCGACGGCATGGTCCACATGTCGGACATCGCCTGGGGCATTTCGGGCGAGGACGCGCTGGCCCTGCACCGCAAGGGCGAGACTGTTCAGGCCGTCGTTCTAGACATCGACGTCGAGAAGGAGCGCATCAGCCTGGGCATGAAGCAGCTTGAGCGCGGCGGCCCGGCCGCTGGCGGCACCACCGCCGCTGCCGCCGGCCTCAACAAGAACCAGACGGTCACCGTCACGGTTCTGGAAGTCCGCGACGGCGGCCTGGAAGTCCAGGCCGGCGAAGACGGCGCCACCGGCTTCATCAAGCGCAGCGACCTGGGCCGCGACCGCGACGAGCAGCGTCCGGAACGCTTCCAGATCGGTCAGAAGTTCGACGCCATGGTCACGGGTTTCGACCGCGCCAAGAAGCCGACCTTCTCGGTCAAGGCCCTGCAGATCGCGGAAGAAAAGCAGGCCGTGGCGCAGTACGGATCGTCCGACAGCGGCGCGTCGCTGGGCGACATCCTGGGCGAAGCGCTCAAGGCCAAGAGCGAGGGCTAAGCCCTCCTTCGGCATCTAACTTAAGTAATATGGCCCGCCGGAACTTAGTTCCGGCGGGCTTTTTCTATTCCCAAAATGAGAATGACATACCGATATTGGCTGATTGTCACAGGCATGAGGATTCACTATAAATAAACCGGGAACCAGAAGGGGGAGTCTGGAGGACCAATGATACGCTCGGAACTGATTCAGAAATTGGCTGAGGAAAATCCAAACCTCAACCTCCAGGAAGTGGAAAGGATCGTCGATCTTTTCTTCAAGGAAATAGTCGACCGTCTTTCAAGCGGCGGGCGAGTGGAACTTCGGGGCTTCGGCGCCTTTACGACACGGGCGCGCGAGGCGCGCACCGGCCGCAATCCGCGGACGGGCGAACAGGTGCCGGTGGATGCCAAGCGGGTTCCCTATTTCAAGCCCGGAAAGGAAATGCGGGAACGGCTGAACGCCAAGGCTGCGCTCTGATCCAACCACATCCTTGACCTGTGCGTCGTTAGCCTTCAGGGGGTAACGGCCTCAAGCGGACGTGGCGAAATCGGTAGACGCAGCGGACTTAAAATCCGCCTCCCCCTGGGAATGCGGGTTCAAGTCCCGCCGTCCGCACCATGGCGCTTCATGGCGTCATTTTCCGGTTTCGCATGCTTATCGCTGGATATCCGCCGCATTTGTGGCGATGATCGGTCATGGCCGGCGCGATCAATCCACAGAGCTTCAGCGATTCCCTCGTCATATTGGGGGCTGCGGGACTGGTGATCCCCGGCTTCGCGCGCCTCAGGATCAGTCCGGTCATCGGCTTCATCCTGGTCGGGCTGGCGGTGGGACCATCGGGGTTGGGCGCATTGGTGGGCCAATATCCCTGGCTCTATCATGTCACCATATCCAACAGGGCGGCGATAGAGCCCTTTGCCGAACTCGGCGTCATATTGCTGCTTTTCTCCATCGGGCTGGAACTGAGTTTTCGTCGCCTCTGGACCATGCGAACGCAAGTATTCGGAGTCGGCGCGGCAGAATTGATCGGCGGTGGCACGCTCATTGCACTTGGCCTTTACTTGCTGGGTCAGCCGCCGGCGGGCGCCTTCGGCCTTGGCCTGGCGCTGGCGCTGTCGTCCACGGCGGTCGTCCTGCCGATGGTCGGCACGCAAAACGCCGTCGGCCGCGCGGCCTTTTCCATGCTCCTTTTCGAGGATCTGGCCCTCGTCCCGATCATCTTCATGCTGGGCGCCCTCGCTCCATCCGTCGCCGCCAGCCCGGACGGCCCGTGGGGCGAACTGGCCGACACGCTGGTCAAGAGCGGCATCACCATCGCCGTCATGCTGGTCCTGGGCCGGCTCTTTCTGCCCCATATCTTCAGCCAGGCGGCCCGCACGAAAAGCCCGGAAGTGTTCCTGGCGGCCAGCCTGCTGGTCGTCATCGTCTCCAGCATGGCGACATCCATCGCCGGCCTGTCCCCCATCGTCGGCGCGCTGCTGGCCGGGCTGCTGATCGCGGAAACCGACTATCATGGCGAGGTCGAGGTCATGACCGCGCCGTTCAAGGGGCTGGCGCTGGGCGTCTTCCTCATCACCGTGGGCATGGGCCTGGACGTTCGCGTCATCCTGGCCAACTGGCCCGCGCTCATCCTGGCGGTGGTCGGCGTGGTCCTGGCCAAGACGATCGTCACCGCGGCGCTGCTCTATCTCTCCGGCGCGAGGAAAGGCGTCGCGCTGGAGGTCGGCGTGCTGATGTCCAGCCCTTCGGAAACCACGCTGATCGTGCTGTCCGCGGCGGCGGCGGCCCAGTTGATCCTCCCCTCCACCGCCGCCTTCTGGCAGATCGTGACCGCCATCGGGCTCACCATCACGCCGCTGCTCGCGCGCCTGGGGCATGACATTGCGCGGCGGCTGGAAATGGCGCTGGGCGAGGACACGCCGGAAATCAGCGAAGACCATGCGGAGGCAGCCGCCGTGGTGATCGGCTTCGGGCGCGTCGGCCGCATGGTCTGCGACCTGCTCGACCTGCACAAGCAGCGTTTCATCGTCGTGGAATCCGACCCGGACGTCGTGGCGGAGGCGCGGCGCGGGGGCTATCCCATATTGTTCGGCGACGTGTCGCGCACCGAAATGCTCGACAAGCTCCGCCTCGGCCATGCGCGGGCGTTGATCCTGACGATGGACGATCCCGTCCTGTCGGTCCGGGTGACGAAGCGCGTGCGGGGCTGGGTGCCCGACCTGCCGATCATCGCGCGGGCGCGGGATACCGACCATGCGGCCCAGCTTTATCGCGCCGGGGCCAGCGACGCCGTGCCGGAGACGCTGGAAAGCTCGCTCCAACTGGCGGAAACGGCGCTGGTGGACCTGGGCGTGGCGATGGGGCCGGTGATCGCCTCCGTCCATCAGATGCGGGAGGATTTGCGCATGGGCATAAAGGATGCCGCGCAACTGGAAACCGCGCCCAAGCTGCGCCGGCTGCGGGCCGATGAGGTGCCTTAGGACGGGTCTTGCGGCGGGCTGAAGACCGACCAGCCGGTGCGTCGCGCCAGTTCTTCGAGCGCCAGCGTGCCAAGCTGGCTGTTGCCATTTTCGTTCAGGCCGGGCGACCAGACAGCTATCGAGGCGCGACCGGGCACGATCGCCAATATGCCGCCGCCCACGCCGGACTTGCCGGGAATGCCGACGCGAAAGGCGAAATCGCCCGAAGCGTCATAATGGCCGCAGGTCAGCATCAGGGCGTTGATCCGCTTGGCCCGGCTGGACGAAACGACGCGGCCCCCTTCGGGATGACGGCCGTCGAGCATCAGGTAACGCCCGGCGAGCGCGAGTTGACGGCAGCTCATCTCGATCGCGCATTGGTGGAAATAGGTGCCGAGCACCAGATCGACCGGATGCCGGATATTGCCGAAGGCCCGCATATAATGGGCCAGCGCCATGTTGCGAAAGCCGGTGGCCGTTTCCGACGCAGCCACGGTTTCGTTGATGGCGATGCCGTCGTCGCCCGCGAGATAGCGGACGAAGCGCAGCATTTCGCCAATGGCGACGCGGGGTTGATGGCCGCCAAGGTTGACGTCCGCGACGACGACGGCGCCCGCGTTGATGAAGGGATTTCGCGGGATGCCCTGTTCATGCTCAAGCTGGACGATGGAGTTGAAGGCATTGCCGGAGGGTTCCCGCCCTACCCTCTGCCAAAGCTGGTCGCCGACCTTGCCGAGCGCGAGGGTCAGGGCGAAAACCTTGGAGATGGATTGGATGGAGAAGCCCGTGGCGGAATCTCCGCCTTCGATCAGACGGCCGTCGGCGGTAGCCACGGCGATGCCGAACTGGCGGGGGTCGACCTTCGCCAGTTCGGGGATGTAGCTGGCGACGGTGCCGCGATCTTCCCGGACGGCGGCTTGGGCGACGATGTCGGCGAGGATCGCGGGCAGGTCCATGGCTGGCCTCGGATGGCGGGGATGGCTTGGGGTGTATGGGGATTCAGTCCATGGCGGGCTGCAAATAGCGGCTTTCTGCGCTTCCGGTGCTCACGTACTGAAGTACGCTGCGCGCCAGTTCTCGAAATCCACTATTTTCGCCGCGCCCTGAACTGAATCCCCACACACCCTAGTCGGTTTTGGAGTTTAACGGGCGCTCAGGGAGCAGGGCATAGCCCGGATCGGGTGGTGTAGGACAGGGGAAATGTGCGGGGCCGTCACGGTCCGCGGGTTTTGACCGTTGGCAGTCGTCAGCGGGTATGTGCTGCCTTCCCTCCTTTGTCATGCTGAACTGGTTTCAGCATCCATTTCTCCCCATAAGCCAAGGCTCAAGCCGGAGAAATGGACCCTGAAACAGGTTCAGGGTGACGAACATGGCCAAGGGTGGAATCCACCCCGGCAATGCGGAAGCGATCAGGCCGGGACGTTGGCGAGGGCGGCCTTGACCGCTTCAAGCGCTGCTTCCGCCTTGTCTCCGTCGGGGCCGCCGCCCTGGGCCATGTCCGGGCGTCCGCCGCCGCCCTTGCCGCCAAGCGCTTCCACGCCTGCGCGGACCAGATCGACGGCGCTGATGCTGCCCACCAGGTCGTCGGTGACGCCGACGGCGATGGTGGCGCGGGCGTCGACCACGGCGAGGATGGCGGAAACGCCGCTGCCCAGGGTCGCCTTGTTCTGGTCGACCAGGCCGCGCAGTTCCTTGGGGTCCAGGCCTTCGATGACCTGGCCGATGAAGTTCACCGCACCGATTTTCTCAGGGCCTGCGGCCTGGGCGGAGCCGCCGCCGCCGAGCGCCAGCGCCTTCTTCGCTTCGGCCAGTTCGCGTTCCAGCTTGCGGCTCTGTTCGACCAGGGCGGCGATGCGGGCGGGGACTTCCTCCGGCGTCGTCTTGAGCGCGGCGGCGGACTGGCGCAGGCGATCCTCGCGGTCGGATAGCCAGAGGCGCGCCGCCTCGCCGGTCAGCGCCTCGATGCGGCGGACGCCCGATGACACGGCGGATTCCGAGATGATCTTGAAGATCGCGATGTCGCCCGTGGCGCGGACATGGGTGCCGCCGCACAGTTCGACGGAATAGCTGTGCGCATCGCCCTTCCCCATGGAAAGGACGCGGACTTCGTCGCCATATTTTTCGCCGAACAGCGCCATGGCGCCCGCCTGGATGGCGTCGTCGGGCGTCATCAGGCGGGTCGTCACCGCTTCATTATGGCGGACCTGTTCGTTCACATCGGCTTCGATGGCGGCGATCTGGCTGTGGGTCAGCGCTTCGGGATGGGAGAAGTCGAAGCGCAGGCGATCCGGCGCGACCAGGCTGCCCTTTTGCGTGACATGCGCGCCGAGCCGGTTGCGCAGCGCCGCGTGCAGCAAATGGGTGGCGCTGTGGTTGGCGCGGATGCGGTCGCGGCGACCGGTGTCGACGCTGAGGTGCACCGTATCGCCCAGCTTGACGCTGCCCGCGCCGATCTTTGCCCGGTGGGCGTGGAGGCGGCCCAGTGGCTTGGCGGTGTCCTCGACGTCCGCGACGAGGCCGGATTGCGAACTGATCGTGCCCGCATCGCCCATCTGGCCGCCGCTTTCGCCGTAGAAGGGCGTCTGGTTGGTGACGATCAGGACCGTCTCTCCGGCGGTGGCGCTGTCGAAGTTCACACCGTCCTTCACGATGGCCACGACCTCGCCTTCGCCCTCGGTCGAGCTGTAGCCGATGAACTCGGTGTTGCCGGTCTTTTCCGCGATGTCGAACCAGATTTCGTCCGATGCCTTTTCGCCCGAACCCTTCCAGGCGGCGCGGGCGGCGGCCTTCTGCTCGGCCATGGCCTTGTCGAAGCCTTCGCGGTCGACGCCTAGGCCGCGCGAGCGCAGCGCGTCTTCGGTCAGGTCATAGGGGAAGCCGTAAGTGTCGTAGAGCTTGAACGCGGTTTCGCCCGGCAGCGTGCCGCCTTCGCTGAGGTCGCCGGTCGCTTCGTCGAGCAGTTTCAGGCCCTTTTCCAGCGTCTGGCGGAAGCGGGTTTCCTCGCGCAGGAGAGTCTCCTCGATCAGCGGCTGGGCGCGGACCAGTTCCTGATAGGCGCCGCCCATTTCGGAGACGAGGCTGCCGACCAGGCGGTGCATCAGCGGTTCCTTCGCGCCGATGATGTGGGCGTGGCGCATGGCGCGGCGCATGATGCGGCGCAGGACATAGCCGCGGCCCTCGTTCGCGGGCAGCACGCCGTCCGCGATCAGGAAGCTGGTGGAGCGCAGATGGTCGGCGATGACGCGGTGGCTGGCCTTGAACTCGCCGTCGGTGGCGGTCTTCGTCAGCGCGCCCGATTCCTCGATCAGCGCCTTGAACGTGTCGGTGTCGTAATTGTCGTGGACGCCTTGCAGCACCGCCGCGATGCGTTCGAGGCCCATGCCGGTGTCGATGCTGGGCTTGGGCAGTTCGCTGACGATCTCGTTCGCTTCCTGCTCATATTGCATGAAGACGAGGTTCCAGATCTCGACGAAACGGTCGCCATCCTCTTCCGGCGAACCGGGAGGGCCGCCCCAGATATGGTCGCCATGGTCGTAGAAGATTTCCGAACAGGGACCGCAGGGGCCGCTGTCGCCCATCGCCCAGAAATTATCCTTGGTGGGAATGCGGATGATGCGTTCTTCGGGCAGGCCCGCGATCTTCTTCCACAGGTCGAAGGCTTCGTCGTCCGTGTGGTAGACGGTGGCGGTCAGTTTCTCCGCCGGAAGGCCCCATTCCTTCGTCAACAGGGTCCAGGCGTGGGTGATCGCCTGTTCCTTGAAATAGTCGCCGAAGCTGAAATTGCCCAGCATTTCGAAGAAAGTATGGTGGCGCGCCGTGTAGCCGACATTGTCGAGGTCGTTATGCTTGCCCCCGGCGCGGACCGACTTCTGGCTGCTGGTCGCGGTGGAATAAGGCCGGGATTCCAGGCCCGTAAAGACATTCTTGAACGGCACCATGCCCGCATTGACGAACATCAGCGTCGGGTCGTTGTGCGGCACCAGAGGCGCGGACGGAACGATGGTGTGGCCGTTGGCCCCGAAATAGTCGAGGAAGGAGCGGCGAATGTCGTTGGTCGAGGTCATGCGGGCGATTTAGTGGGAAGCGCTCCAACGCACAAGCGGGGCTTTTCGTCGTTCATGGGAATATCGGTCGATGGGGTGGCGGAGCGGGATGGGTGGGGATAATGGGCTGAGGTTGCGCATTTCCCCTCCACCCCTCGCTTCGCGAGCGGTCCCCCTCCCCATCTTGCGATGGGGAGGATGTTTTTAGAGCGCCTTCGCCAGTGCGCGATATTTGTGGAGCAGGGGTTCGGTGTAGCCATTGGGTTGCGCGACGCCTTCGAAGACCAGGGCGCGGGCGGCTTGCCAGGCGAGGCTTTCCGGATGGCCGCTCATCGGCCTGTAGAGCGGATCGCCTGCATTCTGGGCGTCGACCTTGGCGGCCATGCGGGCGAAGGCGGCGTCGACCTGTTCCGCCGTGCAGACGCCGTGGAGCAGCCAGTTCGCCATATGCTGAGAGGAAATGCGCAGCGTGGCGCGGTCTTCCATCAGGCCGATGTCGTGGATGTCGGGAACCTTGGAACAGCCGACGCCCTGGTCGATCCAGCGGACGACATAGCCCAATATGCCCTGGGCATTATTGTCCAGTTCCTGCGTGATTTCCTCCTCCGACCAGTTGCGGCCCTGGGCGACGGGGATCGTCAGCAGCTTGTCGAGCGGGGCGATGGCTTCCTTCGCCCGCTCCTCCTGGCGTTTGAAGACGTCGACGCCGTGATAGTGAGTCGCGTGCAGCGTCGCGGCCGTGGGGGACGGAACCCAGGCGGTGTTGGCGCCGCTTTTCGGGTGGCCGATCTTCTGGTCCAGCATGTCGGCCATGCGGTCCGGCGCGGCCCACATGCCCTTGCCGATCTGGGCGCGGCCCGACAGGCCGCAGGCGAGGCCGATCTGGACATTGCGATCCTCATAGGCCGTGATCCAGTCGCTGGCCTTCATCTCGCCCTTGCGGATCATGGGGCCGGCGTGCATCGACGTGTGCATCTCGTCGCCCGTGCGGTCGAGGAAGCCGGTGTTGATGAAGACGATGCGGTCCTTCACCGCCGCGATGCAGGCGGCGAGGTTGGCGGAGGTGCGGCGTTCCTCATCCATCACGCCGACCTTGAGCGTGTGGCGGTCGAGGCCCAGCAGATCTTCGATGGCGTCGAACAGGCGGTTGGTGAAGCCGACCTCCTCCGGCCCGTGCATCTTGGGCTTGACGATATAGACGCTGCCGGTGCGGCTGTTGCCCCCTGCCCGCTTCAGGTCGTGCAGGGCGATCAGGCTGGTGACGATGCCGTCGACTATGCCTTCGGGCGCCTGCGCGCCGTCGGCCAGCAGGACGGCGGGCGTGGTCATCAGATGGCCGACATTGCGAACGAACAGCAGGCTGCGGCCCGGCAGGGTGAAGGCGCCGCCCCTGGGCGCTATATAGCTGCGGTCGGGGTTGAGGGTGCGGGTCATCATCGCGCCGTTCTTCTCGAACGTGTCGACAAGATTGCCCTGCATCAGGCCCAGCCAGTTGGAATAGGCGGCGACCTTGTCATCCGCGTCGACAGCGGCGACCGAGTCCTCCAGGTCGCAGATGGTGGTGAGCGCGGATTCCAGAATGATGTCGGCGATGCCCGCCGGATCGCCGCCGCCAATGGGATGCGAGCGGTCGATGACCAGTTCGATATGCAGGCCGTTATGGCGCAGCAGGATCGCCGTGGGATCTTCCGGATCGCCGCGATAACCGGCGAAGCCCTGCTCCTGCGTCAGGCTGGTCGCCACGCCGTGCGCGCCCTTGATATGCAGGTGGAGTTCGCCGTTCCAGACATGCAGCCGGACGATGTCGGACCAGCCCGCATGCCCCTTCAGCGGGACGGCGCGGTCCAGGAAATCCTTGGCCCAGGCGATGACCTGCGCGCCGCGCGCCGGGTCGTATCCCTTGCCCGACGGCGCGCCGGGCAGCGCGTCCGTGCCGTAGAGCGCATCGTACAGGCTGCCCCAGCGCGCATTGGCGGCGTTCAGCAGGAAGCGGGCGTTGAGGATGGGGACGACCAGTTGCGGCCCGGCCAGGCGGGCGACTTCATCGTCGACATTCTCGCTGCCGATCCGGAACGGCGCGGGTTCGGGGACGAGATAGTCGATCTGGCGCAGGAAGGCCTGATAGGCGGCGGCGTCGAAGGGCTGCCCCGATCTTTCCCGATGCCAGGCGTCGATCTGCGCCTGTAGCGCGTCGCGTTTGGCGAGCAGGGCCGCGTTTTCCGGGGCGAATTTCGCGAAGATCGCGGCGGTCCCCCGCCAGAAGGCGGCGGCGTCGATGCCCGTGCCGGGAAGCGCCCGATCCTCGATGAAGGCGGCGAGTTGCGGCGCGACCTTCAGGCCTGCGCGCTCTGTCATGCTGGTCATGGAACGATCTCCTTTGGGAGGACCATAGACGGATCGCATTATGACGTGTAGACGCCATTATTCGAATTCAGACTTTCTTCTGGTGAAAGAAATGATGGACCCGGATTATGATCTGTTCGCGACCATCGTGGACGAAGGCGGGATGGCGGCGGCGGGGCGGCGGCTGAACATCTCCCCCGCCATGGTGTCGAAGCGGCTGGTGCGGCTGGAGGAGCGGCTGGGCACGCGGCTGATCCACCGCACGACCCGGCGGCTGGCGCTGACCCCGGCGGGCGAGCGGCTGCACCAGGATCTGCGCGGGATCATGGCGGCGCTGGAAGAGGCGGAGCGGCGCGTGTCCGGCGCTTCGGCGGAGGCGGCGGGGACGCTGCGGGTTTCGGCGCCGACATCCTTCGGGCGGATGCATGTCGCGCCCTATCTGGGCCGGTTCCTGGAGGCGCATCCCAAGGTGCGCCTGCGGATCGACCTGTCGGACGATTATGCCGACCTGCTGGCGACGCGGGCGGACCTGGCCATTCGCATCACCGCCGATCCGGGGCCGGGGCTGGCCGCGCACAGGCTGGCGACCAACCGGCGGGTGCTGTGCGCCGCGCCCGATTACCTGGCCCGCTTCGGCGTGCCGGAGACGGTGCCCGACCTGCGCAGGCACCGGCTGCTCGCGGCGGATGGGCAACTGCCCTGGCGGCTGATCGGCCCCAAGGGCGCGGCGACGGTCGAGGGCGACAGCCATGTCCGCACCAACAGCAGCGAAATGGTGCGGGAACTGGCGCTTTCCGGCGTGGGCATAGCGCTGCGTTCGCTCTGGGACATCAGCGACGCGCTGGAGCGCGGAAATGTCCGGCAGGTCATGCCGGATCATGAAGGGTCGGCGGATGTGGGCCTCTATGCCGTTCATCTGCCGCAGAATAATCCCCCGCTCGCCATCACCGCCTTCATCGATTTCCTCGCCGGACTATATGCCCCCAGCCCGCCATGGGAGCGTTCGGGCATTGCCCCCGCGTAAAAGCGGCTTTAAGGGCCGTTTCATGGATGAAAACACCCGGCGCGCCGCCCTCGACTATCACCGCTATCCGCAACCTGGAAAGCTGAGGATCGAACCGACCAAGCGCATGGTCAACCAGCGCGACCTGGCGCTGGCCTATTCGCCCGGCGTCGCCGCGCCCTGCGTCGACATTGCCGAAGATCCCGAAAAGGCGATGGACTATACCGCGCGCGGCAATCTGGTCGCGGTGATCTCCAACGGGACGGCGGTGCTGGGGCTGGGCGCCATCGGCGCGCTGGCGTCGAAGCCGGTGATGGAGGGCAAGGCCGTCCTCTTCAAGAAATTCGCCGACATCGACGTGTTCGACATAGAGGTCGACACCACCGATCCGGAGAAGTTCATCGAGGCCGTCGCCCTGCTGGAGCCGACCTTCGGCGGCATCAACCTGGAGGATATCAAGGCGCCTGAATGTTTCGCCATAGAGGCGGAGCTGAAGAAGCGGATGAACATCCCGGTCTTCCACGACGATCAGCATGGCACGGCCATCGTGGTGGCGGCGGCGGTGCGCAACGCGCTGGTGTTGCAGGGCAAGACGCTGGCCGACGCGAAGCTGGTGACGTCGGGCGCGGGGGCGGCGGCGCTGGCCTGCGTCGACCTGCTGGTGTCGATGGGGCTGCCGATCGACAATGTGACGCTGACCGACAAGGACGGCGTCATCCATTCGGGGCGGGAGGGCATGTTGCCGAACATGGCCCGCTATGCCCGCACCACCAATGCGCGCAGCCTGCCCGACGTGCTGCCGGGCGCCAACCTGTTCCTGGGCCTGTCCGCGCCGGGCGTGCTGAAGCCCGAATGGCTGCCGCTGATGGCGCCCAATCCGCTGATCTTCGCGCTCGCCAATCCGGAGCCGGAAATCCGCCCCGAAGCGGCGCGGGAGGCGCGGCCCGACGCGATCATCGCGACGGGGCGTTCGGACTATCCCAATCAGGTCAATAATGTCCTGTGCTTCCCCTATATCTTCCGGGGAGCGCTGGATGCGCGGGCGACCGAGATCAACGAGGCGATGAAGGTCGCCGCCGCCGACGCCATCGCCAACCTCGCCCGCATGCCCGCGCATGACAGCGTCGCGCAGGCCTATGGCGGGCGCAAGCTGGCGTTCGGACCGGACTATATCATCCCGACGCCCTTCGACCCCCGGCTGATCGCGGAAATCGCCTGCGCCGTCGCCAAGGCGGCGATGGACAGCGGCGTCGCCAAGCGGCAACTGGACCTGGAGGCCTATAAGCGCCAGTTGACGCAGCAGAACGCCCGCTCCGCCCAGTTGATGCTGCCGGTGTTCGAGGCGGCGCGGGGAACGCAGCGACGCATCGCCTATGGGGAAGGCGAGGATGAGCGGGTGCTGCGCGCCATCCAGGATGCGCTGGACGAAGGCATCGTCCGGCCGGTGATCGTGGCGCGGCGGCGCATATTGGAACAGAAGCTGCCGGACATGGGCCTGCGGTTCCAACTGGACCGCGATGTCGAGGTGGTCGATCCGGAAACCGACCATCTGCTGATGGGCGAGCTGGTCGAAGGCTATCGCGCCGTCGCGGCGCGCAAGGGCGTGTCGGGGGCGGAGGTGGTGCGCCATGTCTATCGCCGGCCCAGCGTCACCGCCGCCATGCTGCTGCGCACCGGGCGGGTCGACGCCGCGCTGGTGGGCGGCAACAGCGACTATTGGGGCGAGGTCGAGCATGCGATGCGCATCATCGACCGCATGCCGGGCAGCAGCCGCGTCTATGCGCTGTCGGGGCTGATCCTGGACGCGGGCGCGCTGTTCATCACCGACACCCATATGGTGCCCGATCCGACGCCGGAGCAGATCGCCGAAATGGCGCTGCTGGGGGCGACGGAACTCAAGCATTTCGGCCTGACGCCGCGGGTGGCGCTGCTGTCCCACTCCAATTTCGGGGCTTCGCATTCGCCCAGCGCCCGGAAAATGCGGGAGGCGTTCAAGCTGGTAAGGCAGGCCGCGCCCGAATTGATGGTCGACGGGGAAATGCATGCCGACGCGGCGCTGAGCCAGGGGCTGCGCGAGCGGTTGATCCCGGATTCGCGGTTCGAAGGGTCGGCCAATCTGCTGGTCATGCCCAATCTGGACGCGGCGAACATCACGCTGACGGCGCTGTCGGCTTCGTCCAGTTCGCCGACGGTCGGGCCGATGCTGGTGGGGCTGGCGCAGCCGATCCATGTGCTGACGCCCGGCGTGACGGCGCGGGGCATATTGAACCTGACCGCCATCGCCGCGGCGGAGGTCGAGCGGGAGGGGTGATGCTTAACCTTTGCCTGCGATAGATTGTCCAACCGGAGTGGCTGAGGGCATATGGCGCGACAGGTTTCGACAGGGGTGAAGCTGGCCATCGGCGGCGGCGCGGCGGCCGTGGCGCTGTTGCTGGGCCTGTCCATGGGCCGTGGCAGCGATCTGCCGCCCATCCAGAGCAAGGTCGTTCAGGCCAAGGTCGTTCAGGCCAAGGTCGCTCACGCCAGGCCCGCCGAACGCACCCGCGCCCAGCCCGTGGCGGTCGATCCGCGGGCGTTGATGGTGAAGCGCGTGCTGCCGATCGACGGTCCCTTCCGCCATGGCGACTATGTCTGGGACGAAGGCGGCGCGCCCGCGACAGGGCCGCTGATCGTCACCGTCGACCTCAAGGCGCAGACGCTGTCCGTCTTCCGCGCAGGCTATGAGATCGGATCGGCGGTCATCCTCTATGGCGCCGACGACAAGCCAAGCCCTCTAGGCGCCTTTCCGATCATACAGAAGGATGCGGACCATTATTCCAGCACCTACAATAACGCGCCCATGCCCTACACGCTGCGCCTGACCAGCGATGGCGTGGCGATCCACGGCAGCGACGTGCAATGGGGCAACGCCACCCATGGCTGCATCGGCGTGCCCAAGCCTTTCGCGAAAAAGCTGTTCGGCGCGGCGAAACTGGGCGACCTGGTCGTCATCACCGACGGCAAGATGCTGGATACCAGCCACGCCCGGCCTGCGGCGTGAATTGCGCGATCCAGTGCCGCAACTGCAATAAAGTCACGCCGGCCATGGCTTGATTTTGTGCGGTAACGCTATCATGTGCGAGCGTCATTTCCACCGCATCGCAACATGGAGCAGCCGATGGCGCAGGCCAGCCGTCCCCCTTCTTCCGGCCCCGTTCACCCCGCTCTCGTCATTCTCGCGCTCTCCATGGGCGCCTTCGCCATCGGCACGACCGAATTCGCGGCGATGAGCCTGCTGCCCTTCTTCGCCGGCGACCTGCGCATCAGCGAGCCGATGGCGGGCCATGCGATCAGCGCCTATGCGCTCGGCGTGGTGGTCGGCGCGCCGGTGATCGCGGTGCTGGGGGCGCGGCTGCCCCGGCGGACGCTGCTGATCGGGTTGATGGCCCTGTTCGCCATCGGCAATGGCATGAGCGCCCTGTCGCCCGACTATGCGACGATGCTGCTGTTCCGTTTCCTGAGCGGCCTGCCCCATGGCGCCTATTTCGGCGTGGCGGCGCTGGTCGCGGCCTCGCTGGTGCCGGGCGACCGGCGCGCGCTGGCGGTGGCGCGGGTGATGACCGGCCTGACCGTCGCGACCGTGATCGGCGTGCCGGTGGCGAACTGGATGGGACAGGCGCTGGGATGGCGGTGGGGCTTTGGCATCGTGGCGGTGCTGGCGATGATCACCATGACGCTGGTGGCGCTTTATGCGCCGCGCGACGCGGGCGATCCGGCAGCCGTGCCCATGCGCGAACTGGGCGCGTTGCGGGAACCCCAGGTGCTGCTGACGCTGCTGACCGGGGCCATCGGCTTTGGCGGGCTGTTCGCGGTCTATACCTATGTGGCGTCGACCATGATTTCCGTGACCCATGTGTCGGAGCGGCTGGTGCCGGTGGTGCTGGCGATCTTCGGCATCGGCATGACGATCGGCAATCTGGCGGCGGCCTGGGCCGCGGACCGGGCGCAGGGCAGGACCGCCGTCATCGTGCTGTTGTGGAGCGCGGCGTCGCTGGCGCTGTTTCCCCTGATGGCGGGGAATATATGGAGCCTGTCGCTGGTGATCTTCCTGATCGGCTGCGGCGGGGGGCTGGGCAGCGTCTTGCAGACGCGGCTGATGGACGTGGCGGGCGATGCCCAGACGCTGGCGGCGGCGGCGCATCACAGCGCGTTCAACGTCGCCAATGCGCTGGGGCCGTGGCTGGGCGGGCTGGCCATCTCGGCCGGCTATGGGCTGACCTCCACCGGGTGGATCGGCGCGGCCCTCGCCCTGGGGGGCCTGGCGATCTTCCTGCTGGCGTTGAACCTGCGCCAAAAATCCCTGCGGCTGGCGGCGGTGGCTTGCGAGTGAGCCTCGCCGGAAACGCGACAGGGGCCGGATTTCCTAATCGGGATCGCAAAGCGGATCGCCGCTGCCGTCACGGGCCTGCAAGGCCGCGGCGGCGTCGCTCGCCACGCGGGGGAAGCTGACGCCCTCCAGCGAGCCTCGCCCCTTGCAGAGTTCCGCGCATTTCATGTCGACCACGCCGGGCAGCGACAGTTGATCGCCGTCATATTGGGCCACCACGATGCAATGATCGCTGCGGGAGAAGCTGAGGATCAGCTTGTCGCCGGCCCGCCGCGCCGATCCCTTGCCGGCGCAGCTCTGGCCCTCCCCGAAGGACGCTTCCATGCCGAAGCGATAATCGCCGTCCCTGGCCGGGATCACGCAGAGCGCGTCCCGCCCCGCTTCATGATTGCGCTGGTAAAGGCCGATTGCCGGCACCTTCGCCGCGTCCGCGATCGCTCCGGTCTCGATGGCTGCGCGCTCAAGGCCGGAACTGGTCTGGATGCCGGTTTCACGCGGACCCGGCGCGGGCGCAGCCTCACGCTGGCACGCGGCGAGCGACAGCAGCGCGGCAAGGCTAGCCAGCCGCATCGACAGGCGTCAGGCCTTCCGGGCCGATGCGGCGGAAGAAGCAGGAGCGCGCGCCGGTGTGGCAGGCAGGCCCGGCGGGCACGGCCTTCACCCAGACGGCGTCCTGATCGCAATCGATGCGAAGGTCGCGCACCTTTAGCATATGGCCGGACGTCTCGCCCTTCTTCCACAGCGACTGGCGGCTGCGCGACCAGAAATGCGCAAGGCCGGTGTCGCGGGTAAGCTGGAGCGCCGTCGCGTTCATGTGCGCGACCATCAGCAATTCGCCGCTGTCCGCGTCGGTGACGACGGCGGTGATCAGGCCGTCCCGGTCATATTTGGGGTTGAGGGCCAGGCCCTTGTCGCGCGCTTCGTCCATGAGCGGGCTATAGAGGGCTGCGGCGCTCGTGCGAAGCCCTGAATGATGGGCGGCGCATCGGGAAGAGAAGCAACAAGGCGCTTCGAGGGGATCGGCGCGAAAGAGGCGAGCCGGTGCGCAGGCCCTTTCCTGCCGCGACTGTCCAGGAAGGAAGGAAATGGGGCGATCGACGGGATCCGAACCCGCGACCTCCGGTACCACAAACCGGCGCTCTAACCAACTGAGCTACGATCGCCACAGGGGCCGTGCCCCTTGAGAGAAGGGCCACATATGCGGCCCATCCCGCGCCGTCAAGCGGACTGATGCGGAAAAAGCCGGGATGCCGCAATAAAAAGAAAAGGGGCGAAGGGCATGAAGCCCCCGTCCCTTTTCATGCCTTGGAAAATCAGCGCGCATGGGAGCATTTGCTCCCTGTTGCCGCGCTGAAATCCGGCGCTCTCTCTCCGATAAAACTTCGCCAACCGCGACGCCGGCTCAAAAAACGGACCGGGGCGCTTCATAGGAAAGCGCCCCAGGAAAATCCTTAGTTGACCGAATCCTTCAGGCCCTTGCCGGCCTTGAACTTCGGCTGGGCCGAAGCCTTGATCGTCATCGTCTCGCCCGTGCGCGGGTTGCGGCCGGTCGAGGCCTTGCGCTGCGAAACGGAGAAAGTGCCGAAACCGACCAGGCGAACTTCATCCCCCTTCTTCAGGGCTCCGGTGATGGCGTCGAAAACGCCCTCGACTGCCTTGCTGGCGTCGCTCTTGGAAAGGCCGCTGCTTTCAGCGACTGCGCTGATAAGATCCTGCTTGTTCATGCCTTGGGAACCCCCTTCTAGCTGTCTGGATAGTTTAGGAATCGCGGCGTAGGCGGGGCAATAAGGCGCAGCTTTCGGGCCTTGTCAAAGGGAAAGCGGCATCGGCGCCCGGCGAGGCGAGATTTTATGGTAAAAGCCTGCTGAATCGCCGCCCGCCGCCGCCTTTTTCATCCATCTCAGTGCCGGATGGGGGCTTCCCCGTCCCGCCCCTGCGCCGGGTTCGGCTGGGCGGCGAGATCGTCCTCTTCGGTCCAGGCGATCGCTTCGGGCTTGCTCACCAGGGCGCGGGCCAGCACCTCGTCCACATGGGACACGGGAACGATCTCCAGCCCTTCCCGGATATTGGCCGGAATCTCCGCGAGATCCTTCTCATTCTCGGCCGGGATCAGCACCGTCTTGATGCCGCCGCGCAGCGCCGCGAGCAGCTTTTCCTTGAGGCCTCCGATGGGAAGCACGCGGCCGCGCAGCGTGACTTCGCCGGTCATCGCCACATCCTTGTGCACGGGAATGCCGGTCAGCGTCGACACGATGGTCGTCACCATGCCGATGCCCGCCGAAGGCCCGTCCTTGGGCACCGCGCCTTCGGGAAGGTGGATGTGGATGTCCTTGCGGGTGAAGATGCTGGGCTTGATCCCATAGCCGGGCGAGCGCGCCTTCACATAGGAGAAGGCGGCCTGGACCGACTCGTTCATCACCTCGCCCAGCTTGCCCGTGGTCCTGATCGCGCCCTTGCCGGGCACGGTCACGGCTTCGATGGTCAGCAGTTCGCCGCCCACTTCGGTCCAGGCCAGGCCCGTCACCGCGCCGATCTGATGCTCTTCCTCGCCCACGCCATGGCGGAATTTCCGCACCCCGGCATAGTCGGCCAGGTTTTCCGGCGTGATCGTCACCTTGTCATAGGCGCCTTCGAGGATCTTGCGCAGCGCCTTGCGCGCGAGGCGCGCCACTTCGCGCTCCAGCGTGCGAACGCCGGCTTCGCGGGTATAGTAGCGGATGAGGTCGCGGACAGCCTCCTCCGTGACGTCGAGTTCGCCTTCCTTGAGGCCGTGGGCGTCGATCTGCTTGGGCAGCAGGTGGCGCTGCGCGATCTCCACCTTCTCATCCTCGGTATAGCCCTCCAGCCGGATGATCTCCATGCGGTCGAGCAAGGGCTGAGGCAAATTCAGGGAGTTGGCGGTCGTCACGAACATCACGTCTGAAAGATCGACGTCGATCTCCAGATAATGATCCTGGAACTTGCTGTTCTGTTCGGGGTCCAGCACCTCCAGCAGGGCGGAGGCCGGATCGCCGCGGAAATCCTGGCCCAGCTTGTCGATCTCATCCAGCAGGAACAGCGGGTTCATCGTCCCCGCCTTCTTGAGGTTGGAGACGATCTTGCCCGGCAGCGAGCCGATATAGGTCCGGCGATGGCCGCGGATTTCCGCTTCGTCGCGCACGCCGCCCAGCGACTGGCGCACGAATTCGCGGCCCGTCGCCTTGGCGATGCTGCGGCCGAGCGAGGTCTTGCCGACGCCCGGAGGGCCGACGAGGCACAGGATCGGGCCCTTCAGCTTGTTGGTGCGCGCCTGCACGGCGAGATATTCGATGATCCGGTCCTTGACCTTCTCCAGCGCGAAATGATCCTCGTCCAGGATCGCCTGCGCCTTCCTGAGGTCGGTCTTGACCTTGCCCTTCTTGCCCCAGGGCAGGCCGAGCAGCACGTCGAGATAGTTGCGCACGACCGTCGCTTCGGCGGACATGGGCTGCATGCCCTTGAGCTTCTTCAGTTCCGCCGTCGCCTTGGCACGGGCTTCCTTGCTGAGCTTGGCCTTGGCGATCTTCTCGGTCAGTTCGGCGAGTTCGTCGCCTTCCTCGCCCTCGCCATTGCCCAGTTCGCGCTGGATCGCCTTCAACTGCTCGTTCAGATAATATTCGCGCTGGGTCTTTTCCATCTGCCGCTTCACGCGGCCGCGAATCTTCTTCTCGACCTGGAGCACGCCCAGTTCGCCTTCCATGAAGGCGAAGACCATTTCGAGGCGCTTGACCGGATCTGCCTCGACCAGCAGCGACTGCTTGTCGGCGACCTTCACGTTGATGTTGGCGGCGACGGCGTCGGCCAGACGGCCCGCATCCTCGATCTCGCGCAACTGGACCGGGGTTTCGGCCGGCAGCTTCTTGTTGAGCTTGGCGTAATTTTCGAACTGTTCGGCCACCGAACGCATCAGCGCGGCGGCTTCCGGCCCTTCGGCAGCGATTTCCTCGACCGCCGTCACATCGGCGACCATGTGGCCGTCGGCCTGCCCTATGCCGTCGAGGCGCGCGCGCTGCTTGCCCTCCACCAGCACGCGGACGGTGCCGTCGGGGAGCTTCAGCAATTGCAGCACCACGGCGATGACGCCGGTGTCGTAGAGCGAATCCTGCCCCGGATCATCCTCCGCCGGGTCAAGCTGCGACACCAGGAAGATTTCCTTGTCGCCTTCCATCGCCGATTCGAGCGCGGCCACGCTCTTGTCGCGACCCACGAACAGCGGCACGATCATCTGCGGGAAAACGACGATGTCGCGCAGGGGCAGAAGGGGATATTGCGTAGTCATTCACTCTCCGGGGCGGCATCCCACCCAGTCATGCGGTTCATCGCCTTTATGGGGATGGTCGCCGCATGGTTCAATCATGCGTTATGGGATCGCAATGATGAATAAAGGCTGATCCCCGGCGCGTCCGCGATCAGAAAGGCAGCTTGAAACCGGGCGGCAGCGGCAGGCCGGCGGTCATCTTGCCCATTTCGGCGTTGGAGACTTCATCCGCCTTCTTGCGCGCATCGTTGAACGCGGCGGTGATGAGATCCTCCAGCATCTGCTTTTCCGACGGGGCGAGCAGGCTGTCGTCGATGGCGACGCCCAATATGCGACCCTTGGCGGAGGCGCGGACCTTGACCAGCCCGCCGCCGGCCGTGCCCTCCACCTCCAGCCTGTCGAGATTTTCCTGGGCGCGTTGCAGTTCCTCCTGCACGCGGCTCGCCATGCCCAATATTTCGTTCAGATCCTTCATCGCTCTGCGCTCCATTGTTCGAGCCCGTCGCCAAGCTCGGCATCGGGGAAAGCGGCCAACACCGCCTTGACCACCGGGGTTTCCATGATTTCCGCGCGGGCGTCCGCCGCCTTGCGCATTTCCTGCTCCAGCAGGGTGGGCGCGGCGGGGCCGTCGACGGCATTGACGCGCCAGGCCGTGCCGGTGACCTCGCGCAGCGCCGGGTTGAGGCGGGCAGGGAAATCGGACGGCAGGGAGGGCGTCGGGGCATAGTCCAGCTCCGGCGCGGCATAGCGGACGACGCCGATGCAATCGTGCAGTTCCTGCGCGAGCTGGCCCTTGCCGCGCTGCCAGAAGGCCTCGATCAGTTCCTCGAAGCTGGCGGGGAGCGTGGCGGCGGGCGCCGAGGATGGGGCGGCTGCGCCCCCCTCGCCCGGCGCGGCGGCGGCTGGCGCGCCTTCCCGGATCAGGCGGGCGATCTCGCCGGGGTCGGGCATGGTCGCGGCGTGCATCACGCGCAACAGCGCCATTTCGCAGCTTTCGATGGGCAGCGCGGCGCTGGCGACCTCGTCATGGCCCTTCAGCAGCAACTGCCAAAGCCGATGCAGCGGCGCGAAGCCGAGTTGCGACGCCCAGTCGGCCAGCGCCTCGCGCTCCTCCGCCGACTGGCCGGGATTGGCGATGTCGCGGCCCGCCTTCACCAGCGTCACGGCATGGACCAGTTCCAGCAGGCCGCGCATCAGCGAGAGCGGCTCCACGCCCAGCGCATATTGGTCGCGCACTGCGCCCAGCAGCGCGCCGGTGTCGCCCTCCAGCAGCAGGCCGAGCAGGCGACGCGTGGCGCCCCTGTCGGAAAGGCCCAGCATGTCGCGGACCTGCGCTGCGGTGACGAGCGGCGCGCCTTCGCCCATTTCGGCGTGGGCGATGGCCTGGTCGAGGATGGAGAGGCCGTCGCGGGCGGAACCTTCGGCGGCCTGGGCTATGAGGGCCAGGGCATCGGGTTCGGCGGCGACCGATTCCGCCTCCACCACATGGGCGAAATGGGCGGCGAGCAGTTCGGCGGGGATGCGGCGCAGGTCGAAGCGCTGGCAGCGCGACAGCACCGTCACCGGCACCTTGTTCACCTCCGTCGTTGCCAGCACGAACTTCACATGTTCAGGCGGCTCCTCCAACGTCTTCAGCAAAGCATTGAAAGCATTGCGGGAAAGCATGTGAACTTCATCGATGATATAAATCTTGTATCGGGCCGAATAGGCGCCTTTGCCCGCTATATCGATGATCGAACGAATATCGTCGACGCCGGTATGGCTGGCGGCGTCCATCTCCAGAACGTCGATATGCCGCCCCTCGCCGATGGCCATGCAGGGTTCGCAGAGGCCGCAGGGATCGATGGTGGGACCGCCCTGCCCGTCCGGGCCGACGCAGTTCAGCGCCTTGGCGATGAGGCGGGCGGTGGAGGTCTTCCCCACGCCGCGCACGCCGGTCATCAGGAAGGCATGGGCCAGGCGACCCCGGCGGATCGCATTGCCCAGCGTCTGGACCATCGCGTCCTGCCCGATCAGTTCGCTGAAATTGCGCGGGCGATATTTGCGCGCAAGGACGCGATAGGGCTGAGGGGAATCGGACATTCGAATCTTCTAGCCGTTCGTGCGGGGCTTGGCGACCCGAAGGGAAGCCTCCTTCGTTCCCATAGCGAAAGAAGAAGCGGCGTTCGACAGGCTGGGCCAGAACGGGGTTTGGATGGAGGTGGGAGCCGGAACGACCCGCAGCGAAATCACTGTGGCTGCTTCCGTCAGGACCTGACCAGGTTCGCGACGACTGCGTCCGCCCGACTCCCGGCGCGGCATATGGCGAAAGGCGGTGGGGATGGCAAGGGGTTAAGGGATCGGCCGGACAGGGGCCTTCCGTGCTCCTGCGAAGGCGGGAGCCCAATGCCCGGTGCGCTTCTCCACCCTGGACTTCTGCCTTCCCAGGAGCCCATTGGTTTTCTTTGGTTCCTTCCGGGTCTATTCCAGCCCGGTCTTCTGCGCCTTATCCACGAAATCCAGCGCGGCGCGGGCGGTTTCGGCTATGGCGGCTTCGGCGGCCTTGGCGTCGACGGTCGGGCGGTCGAGATAGATGGCCAGGATATATTCCTCGCCCGACGGGGCCTTCACCAGCGCCACGTCATTATAGGCGGTGCCGCAGCTTCCCGTCTTGCTGCCGGAGGTCCAGCCCTTGGGCAGGCCCGCCTTGATCCGGTTGGCGCCGGTGGTGCTGGCATTGAGCCAGCCGCGCAGCTTTCCGGCGCTTTCCGGAGCGAGGTCGCGGAAGATCAGGCGGCCCATCAGGCCGGCCATGGCGGCGGGGCTGGTGGTGTCGCGCTCGTCGCCCTCCGCATTCTCGTTGAGAGACGGCTCATTGCGGTCGAGCCGCGTCACCATGTCGCCATGGGCGCGGATGAAGCGAGTCAGGCCCTCCGGCCCGCCGACCATCGGCAGCAGCAGGTTGGCCGCGCTGTTGTCGCTGACCTCCACGGCGGCGGCAGCGAGTTCCTCCATCGACATGCGGCCGCGCTTCACATTCTTCCTGACGACCGGGGCATAGTCCAGCAGATCGGCCTTGGCGAAGCTGATCTGCCCCTCCAGCCCGAACTTGCCGCCTTCCGCGCCCGCCAGCACGGCGGCGGCGAGCGGCGCCTTGAAGGTCGAGCACATGGCGAAACGCTCGTCCCGGTTGAAACCAAGGATCAGCGCGCCCTTGCCGTCGACCAGCGCCACGCCCAGCCGGCCGCCGCTTTCGGTCTCGATCTCCTTGGGATTGCGGACCGACTTCATGGCGGATTCGCTGACCATATAGCGAGGCGGCGGCGGGAGCAGCGACGGGCGCGGCGCTTCCTGCTGCGCGGCCGCCGGGGCGGCGAGCAGCAGGGCCGCGAATATCAGGCGCCTGGGCAAGCTCACATTCCCTGCATATTGTAGGATTCGCCCGGAATGCGGACGGTCAGGCTGTCGAGCTGTTCATCCAGCACGATCTGGCAGGACAGGCGGCTGGTGCGGGTCGCGGCGGCGGCGAGGTCCAGCATGTCCTCCTCATCCTCGCTCGCCTTGCCGAGCTTGGAGAAATCGGCGGCGTCGACGATGACATGACAGGTGGAACAGGCCATCTGCCCCTCGCATGTTCCCTCCAGCGGCTGGCCCGCGGCCTGCGCGACGTCCAGCAGCACGGCGCCCGGCGGCGCTTCGACCTCCTGCTTATGCTCTCCATCCGCGCTGATGAAGACGACCCTGGTCATGATATGCGTTCCCCGCTCTGTATTGCCGCATGATGCGAAAAGCGGTTTTCCGCTTTTCCGCGCGACGCTTCATGGCGCCCATATTTGGGCTGCCCTGTTCATTGCCTCCGCCGCATCCTCCAATTCGGCCAGTGTCGTGTACCGGCCGAAGCCGATCCGCACCGATCCGCGCGCCTCCGCGTCTGAAAGGCCGAGTGCGCGCAGCACATGGCTAGGCCGCCCGGACCCACTTGCGCAAGCGCTGCCGAGCGAAAAAGCGACATCGCGGCATTCCGACAACAGCCGCGCGCCGTCCACGCCCGTCCGACGCAGGTTCAGATTGCCATGATAGCGCAGGCTTTCGCTGCCGTTTAGCGTCCATTGGGAGAAGAGACGGCGGGCAGCGTTCCAGAGCGTTTCCGCATGCGCCCGGTCGCCATCCGCCCGTTCGCGCATCAGCCGGGCGGCGGCGCCGAAACCCGCGCACAGCGCCGGCGACAGGGTGCCCGAACGCAGGCCGCCCTCCTGCCCGCCGCCGTGGATGACGGGCGTCAGGGCCACGTCGTCGCGCAGCCAGAGCGCGCCTATGCCCTTGGGTCCATGGACCTTGTGGGCGCTGATCGCGATCATGTCGCACCGGGGCGGGATGGGCACGCGGCCATAGCCCTGCACGGCGTCGCAGAGGAACAGCGCGCCTGCCTTGTGCGAAAGGTCGGCCAGTTCGGCGACCGGCTGGATGACGCCGATCTCGTTATTGACCAGCATGGCCGCGACCAGCGCCGTGCCGGGACGGATCGCCCTGGCGGCTTCTTCTAGGTCGACGATGCCGTCGGGGCCGACCGGCAGGATGGTGATGTCCCGCCCCGCCCTGCCCATCGCCTGGACCGTGTCGAGGACGGCGGCATGTTCTGTGGCGATGGTGACGATGCCGCCCGGCGGGACGCCCTGAATCGCCATGTTGAGCGCTTCCGTCGCGCCGGAGGTGAAGATCAGGCGGCCGCCATCCGGCAGCAGCTTCAGGATTTCGGCGCGGGCATGCTCGACCTGCGCGGCGGCGGCCCGGCCGAGCCGGTGGGCGCTGTGCGGATTGGCGAACTGGTCGCGCAGCAGCGGGACCATCGCATCGAAGGCTTCGGGCGCGAGCGGCGTCGTCGCCTGATAGTCGAGATAGACGGTCATCGCGCCCGTTCCGCTATCCGCGTCCAGGCCGCGACGAAGCGATCCACGTCCGCCTCGCTCGTATCCGGGCCAAAGCTGACGCGGATGACTTCGCCCGCCCGCGCATCGTCCCAGCCCATGGCGCGCAGGACATGGCTGGTCTTGAGCGAACCTGAGGAACAGGCGCTGCCGGCCGAGACGGAAATGCCGGCGAGGTCGAACTGGATAAGCTGGGCGCGGGCGGAAAGGCCGGGCATGCGGTAGCCGGCGATGGTCGGGATGCGCGACGCATCGCGGGCGACGATCTCGCCGCCGGACGCTTCGATGGCGGCGTCAAGTTTGGCGCGGAGGGTCGCGGCCCTGGGGAGCCAGTCGGCGCGGGCTTCGAGCGCCGCCGCCATGGCGAGGATGGCGGGGAGGTTTTCGGTTCCGGCGCGATAGCCCTGCTCCTGGCCGCCGCTGGGGTCGATCAGGACGAGGTCTTTGATCAGCAGCGCGCCGATGCCAGGCGGGCCGCCGAATTTATGGGCGCTGACGGCGATCATGTCGGCGTCGGGAAGCGGGAGTTTGGCGGCGCTCTGGGCGCAGTCCGCGAAGAGGATGATATTTTCGCGGGCGATGGCGTCCAGCGGCTGGATGACGCCGGTTTCGTTGTTGACGTGCTGGATGGCGAGGAGAACCCTCTCATCCGTTCGGGCTGAGCTTGTCGAAGCCCTCCCCTTCTCTTCCGAAAACAAGTGTTGGGCTTCGACAGGCTCAGCCCGAACGGGGGAGAGTGTGGCGAGACCATCGGACGTTACTTCCAGACGTTCGGCCTGTGGCGTGACGCGCAGGACCGAATCATGTTCGACCGGGGAGGTCAGGATGCGGGCCGCCCTGGCCCGCCCCAGTCCTATGGCGATGGCCTCGCTCGCGCCAGAGGTGAAGATGACCTGGCCGCCCCAGCCCAGCGCCGCGCCGATGCGGCGGCGGGCGTCCTCCAGCGCGGCGCGGGCGGCGCGGCCGTCGCCATGGGGGCTGGACGGGTTGGACCAGTTGTCCAGCGCCTCGACCATCGCCGCCTTCGCCTGGGGCAGGACAGGCGTGGTGGCGGCGTGATCCAGATAGAGACGGTCGGAAGCCACGGATCTGGGAAGACTCATTGATTGCGGAAATGGTGGCGACTTCTATATAGGCGGTCTGTCGCGCAGCGCCAGCACTGGCTGCTGCGCCCTCTCCATTCGCGGCTCGCCCTGTTTCGGGTGGGGCCGCCCAGAACCATAACAGGTGCCATGCCCGACGTTATTTTCCCCGGTCCCGAAGGTCGCCTCGAAGGCCGCTTCAGCCCTCCGCCCCGCCCCCGCGCGCCCGTCGCGATGATTCTGCACCCGCACCCGCAGGGCGGCGGCACGATGAACGACCGCATCACCCAGGCGCTCTACAAGACCTTCGTGCGGCGCGGCTTCGCGGTGTTGCGGTTCAACTTCCGTGGCGTGGGCCGCAGCCAGGGCACGTTCGACAACGGCATTGGCGAACTGAGCGACGCCGCAGCCGCGCTCGACTGGGTGCAGAGCTTCCATCCGGAGGCGCAGACGACCTGGATCGCGGGTTTCTCCTTCGGCGCGTGGATCGGCATGCAATTGCTGATGCGGCGGCCGGAAATCCGGGGCTTCATCTCGGTCGCGCCGCCGGCGAACATGTATGACTTCTCCTTCCTGGCGCCCTGCCCTTCGTCCGGCATCATCGTGCAGGGGACGGCGGACGAGGTCGTGACCGCCAGCGCCGTGCAGAAGCTGGTCGACAAGCTGCGGACGCAGAAGGGCATCACCATCCATCATGACGAGATCCGTGGCGCGAACCACTTTTTCGAACATGAGCTGGATCAGTTGATGAAGTCGGTCGACAATTATCTGGACATGCGGCTTTCGCCGGATTCGCCGATACGGTGAATGGGTTTTGCGGTTGAGGATTTGGGGGCTGCCTTGGCGGCCCCTTTTCTTTTTGGGCTGGCACGGGAGCCGTCGCAGGGCCGAATATCGATCGGCCTTAACGGCTGCCGTTTTCCAGCACAGGCAGGTCCGGGCCGGGGATGGCGCTGACGGCGACATTGGCGAACATGACGAGGCCCGCGACGATCATCAGCGCGCCGCGCTTGCGGTCGCCCTTCCGGACGATGGCGTAGATGCCGCCGCCGGTCAGCGCCATGCCCGCGAGCATCAATATGGATAAAATCGTGCCAGCCATGAAGCAGGCCATAGGTGGGCGGGTGGACTGTGGCAATATCGCGGATCAGCCCCTATGAGGCGCGGAAACGAATCGCCTTTTGCGTGACAGGACGAAATTGCCGTGAAAATCGCCATCGCTTCCGACCATGCCGCCGTCGATCTGAAGGCGGAACTTGCCGACTGGCTGCGCGCCGAAGGGCATGAGGTCGACGATCTGGGTCCGGCGACGGCCGACCGAGTGGATTATCCCGATTTCGGCTACAAGCTCGCGGCGGCGGTGGCTTCGGGCGCGGCGGAGCGGGGCATCGCGCTCTGCGGGTCGGGCATCGGCATTTCCATCGCCGTGAACCGCAACCCCGCCTGCCGTTGCGCGCTGGTGTCGGAGCCGCTGTCCGCCGCGCTCAGCCGCGAGCATAATGACGCCAATGTCCTGGCCATGGGCGCGCGCCTGACCGGCGTGGACATGGCCAAGGCCTGCGTCTCCGCCTTTCTTTCCACCGATTTCGGCGGTGGCCGCCATGCCGGCCGCGTCGAGAAACTCTCCCAGCCCGCGCTTTAAGGAGCCTGCCCTATGAGCACCGCCACCCTCGCCCAGCCCGCCCTGTCGGACATCCGTTCCGAAGGCTATTTCACGCGCAGCCTGGCCGATGCCGATCCGGCGGTCTTCGCGGGCGTCACCCATGAACTGAAGCGCGAGCAGAACCAGATCGAACTGATCGCTTCGGAAAATATCGTGTCGAAGGCGGTGCTGGAGGCGCAGGGTTCGGTCTTCACCAACAAATATGCCGAAGGCTATCCGGGCAAGCGCTATTATCAGGGCTGCGCGCCGTCGGACGAGGTCGAGCAGTTGGCCATCGACCGCGCAAAGCAGATCTTCAACTGCGGCTACGTCAATGTGCAGCCCCATTCGGGCGCGCAGGCGAACGGCGCGGTGATGCTGGCGCTGACGAAGCCGGGCGACACCATCATGGGCCTGTCGCTGGACGCGGGCGGGCACCTGACGCACGGCGCGAAGCCAGCGTTGTCGGGCAAATGGTATAATGCCGTGCAATATGGCGTGCGCGAAGACACGCATGTGATCGACTATGACGCGCTGGAGGCCCAGGCGGTCGAGGCCAAGCCGACGCTGATCATCGCGGGCGGTTCGGCCTATCCGCGTCACCTGGACTTCGCCCGCTTCCGGGCGATTGCGGACAAGGTTGGCGCGCTGCTGATGGTCGACATGGCGCATTTCGCGGGCCTGGTGGCGGGCGGCGCGCATCCGACGCCCTTCGGCCACGCCCATGTCGTGACCACGACCACGCACAAGACGCTGCGCGGGCCGCGTGGCGGCATGATCCTGACCGATGACGAGGCCATTGCGAAGAAGATCAACTCGGCGGTGTTCCCCGGCCTTCAGGGCGGGCCGCTGATGCATGTGATCGCGGCGAAGGCGGTGGCCTTCGGCGAAGCGCTGCGGCCGGAGTTCAAGACCTATGCCCATGCCATCGTCGCCAATGCCAAGGCGCTTGCCGGCAAGCTGGAGCAGCGCGGCCTGGCCGTGGTTTCGGGCGGCACGGACACGCATCTGGCGCTGATCGACCTGCGCCCCTATGGCATTTCGGGCAAGGATGCGGACGAGGCGCTGGAGCGCAGCTTCATCACCTGCAACAAGAATGGCGTGCCGGGCGACCCGCTGCCGCCGACCAAGACCAGCGGCATTCGGGTCGGTTCCCCCGCGGGAACGACGCGCGGGTTCGGCGTGGCGGAGTTCGAGGCCATCGGCGACATGATCGCGGACGTTCTGGAAGGGCTGCGCGATCATGGCGAGCATGGCGATGCTGCCGTGGAAGCCAATGTGCGCGAGCGCGTTTCGGCCCTCTGCGCCCGTTTCCCCATTTACGAAGGCTGATAAGGAGTAGGTTCGTTTCGAACCCTTGGACGCCGTCCGCGGCGTCGCTCCGGACAGGCCGAGGTCGAGAAACGGGCAGTAGCGACATCTCGTTTCTCGACCAGCTCGAAACGAACGGAGTTTAGTGAATGCGTTGCCCCTTCTGCGCCCATGACGACAGCCAGGTGAAGGACAGCCGCCCGACGGAGGATGGCGCCGCCATCCGCCGCCGGCGCCAGTGCGAAGCCTGCGGGGCGCGCTTCACCACCTTCGAGCGGATTCAGCTTCGCGACATATGGGTGGTGAAAAGCGAGGGGCGCAAGGAAGCCTTCGACCGCGACAAGCTGGCGCGCTCCATCGGCATCGCGTGCCGGAAGCGGCCAATCGATCCCAGCCGGCTGGAGAAGCTGATTTCGGGCATCCAACGGCAGTTGGAGACGTCAGGCGACGGAGAGGTTCCGGCGCGGGCGATCGGAGAGATGGTGATGGAAGGGCTAAAACGCCTGGACAGCGTCGCCTATATCCGCTTCGCCAGCGTGTACAAGGACTTCACCGATGCGCGGGACTTCGAGGATTTCGCCTCGACGGTGAAGGAGGTGGGGAGTGATTGACCCCGCCCTGTCCTTTTCTTCCTCCGTTCGTCCTGAGTAACCATTGAGCGAAGTCGAAATGGCATATCGAAGGACCAGGCCGTGACCTTCCACGTCTACATGCTGCGCTGTTCGGACGGCAGCTACTATCTGGGGCATACGGATAATCTGGAACAGCGCATCGCCCAGCATCAATCGGGCGGGATTGCGGGATACACGCAGAAGCGGCGGCCTGTGTCGCTCGTCTGGCAACAGGATTTCGGGACACGCGACGAAGCGATTTCCGCAGAGCAGCAGATCAAGGGTTGGTCGCGGAAGAAGAAGGCAGCCTTGATCGCTGGCGATTGGGACATGATCAGCCAGTTGGCGCGCAAGTCCTTCGATACGGGGCTTCGACAGGCTCAGCCCCTACTCAGGACGAACGATGGTATGATTGAAACCGCCCCACCCCCCGTCATCGTGCTCGTCCGTCCGCAGCTTGGCGAGAATATCGGCAAGGCGGCGCGGGCCATGTTGAATTTCGGGCTGGTCGAGATGCGGCTGGTGTCCCCGCGCGACGGCTGGCCCAATCCAGATGCCGGGCCGTCGGCGGCGGGCGCGGACGTGGTGCTGGACAAGGCGGAGGTTTTCGAGACGCTGGCCGACGCGGTGGCGGATTGCGCGCATGTCTACGCCACCACCGTGCGCAAGCGGGGCGTGACCAAGCCGGTGGTGACGCCCGAAGAGGCGGCGCGGGAAATCCATGCCGCCACGGGGCGCTCCGCCTATGTGTTCGGGCCGGAACGGTCGGGGCTGGAGACCGAGGATGTGGCGCTGGCGCGGAAGATATTGACCGTGCCGATCAATCCGGAATTCGGGTCGCTCAACCTGGCGCAGGCGGTGATATTGTGCGCCTATGAATGGTCGAAACAGGCTTCGCTGGAGCAGCCGACCGTGGTCGACCTGGGCGAACCGGCTCCGCAGGCGGAACTGGAGGGGATGATCGGGCAGTTCGAGACGCTGCTGGAAGGCGCGGGCTATTTCTTCCCGCCGGATCGGGCGCCCGCGACCAAGCGCACCTTGCGGAACCTGCTGACCAAGCCGGGCTGGAACCATCTGGAGGTGCGGACCCTGCGCGGGGTCTTGTCGGCGCTGAGCAATCCGCGGTCGCGCTAGAGACTTTCGTCATTCCCGCGCAGGCGGGAATCCATCTCTTCAGCGCTGCGCTTGACGCTACTTATGGCAGATGGGTTCCCGCCTGCGCGGGAACGACATTATTTCACGCAGAGCGCAATCGGTCGAATTCGGTCATTTCATAGGCGATCGAGGCTTCAACCAGCCGATCCCAAAGGTCGGCAATCACATCGGCCGGGGCGCCCAGCCTCTCCGCCTCGGCGCGGACATTTTCGATCACCTCGGCCTTGCGCGCCTCGTCGCGGACGGCGGCGCGTTCCGGCTTGATCCGGGCGGCGGCGCGCATATGGGCAAAGCGTTGGTCGAGCAGCGCGACGAGCCGGCGGTCGATTTCGTCCACCCCTGCGCGGACTTCGGCCATGGTGGTGTAGCTTTCGGGGTCCATGGCCCGCTCAACTAAGGCCGGAAACAGGCGCTGTCGAGGGTTGACATCGCGTCCTCGCTTCTTCATAGGCGCCGCTTCGCGATTGGCCCCGTATCCCGGTGAAACGGTGGCCCTGCCCCTGAAATATGGGTCGTAGGCGATACCGGGGATACATTCGCCCTTCCCGAAAAGCGGGAACCGGTTTTCGGATCAGAAGGGTGAACAAACGTTAAAAGCAGTTGTTAAGGAATCATCATGTCGAAGCGTTCAAGCGCCAAGTACAAACTCGACCGCCGCATGGGCGAGAACATCTGGGGCCGGCCCAAGAGCCCGGTCAACAAGCGGGAATATGGCCCCGGCCAGCACGGCCAGCGCCGCAAGGGCAAGATGTCCGACTATGGCATCCAGCTTCGCGCCAAGCAGAAGCTGAAGGGCTATTATGGCGACATCACCGAAAAGCAGTTCAAGAAGAACTACACCGAAGCCGCCCGCATGAAGGGCGACACCGGCCAGAACCTGATCGGCCTGCTGGAACGCCGCCTGGACGCCGTCGTGTATCGCGCCAAGTTCGCCCCGACCATCTGGTCGTCGCGCCAGCTCGTGTCGCACGGCCACATCTATGTGAACGGCGTGAAGTGCAACATCGCCTCGCGCCTGGTGAAGCCGGGCGATGAGATCACCCTGGGCAAGAAGGCGCAGGAAATGGCGCTGGTCCTGGAAGCCCAGGGCCTGCCCGAGCGCGACATCCCTGACTATGTCGTGGCTGACGGCGCCGCCAAGGTCACCTATGTCCGCGTGCCGACGCTGGACGAAGTGCCCTATCCGGTGAAGATGGAACCCAATCTGGTCGTCGAATTCTATTCGCGCTGATCCGGTTTCGCTTCCGGCGAGAATTTCAGGAAGGCGGTCCTTCGGGGCCGCCTTTTTGTTTGCCCCTTCGGCTTGTTTGCCCGTCCTACTTGTTTGCCCGTCCTACTTGTTTGACACCCGGGCAACTGGCATCAACGGCGCATTCGCCGTCTTTTTTCAAGGGCCTTGCCATGCGCGCGCTTTTCCTGACCACCCTTGTCGCCCTTGCCGGCGGGAACGCGGCGATTGCCGCTGCCGCCGACGACGGCCCTTCCATCGACACGATGAAGGAGGTGGTGAAGGAGATTTCGTCCGACGCCTATGAAGGGCGCGCCCCCGGAACGGCCGGGGAGGAAAAGACCCTGGCCTATCTGGTGCGGCGTTTCGAGGCGCTGGGACTGAAGCCCGGCAACAAGGGAAGCTGGTTCCAGGACGTGCCGCTGGTGGAGATCGACGCCAAGAATGTGTCTCCGCTGCGCTTCACCGGGGGCAAGACTGCGGTTTCGGCCGCCTACGGCCCCGAAATGGTGATCGCCACCTATCGCACCGGCCAGCCGCATGTCGAGGTGAAGGACAGCCCGGTCGTCTTCGTCGGCTATGGCATCAACGCGCCGGAGAAGAAGTGGAACGATTATGCCGGGGTCAATGTGAAGGGCAAGACTGTCCTCATCCTGGTGAATGATCCGGATTACCAGACGCCGACGCTGCGCGGGCCGTTCAACGGGCGGGCGATGACCTATTATGGCCGCTGGACCTACAAGTTCGAGGAAGCGGCGCGGCAGGGCGCGGCGGCGGCGATCATCGTGCATGACACCATGCCCGCCGCCTATGGCTGGAACGTCGTGCAGTCGAGCTGGACGGGCGCGCAGCATGTGGCGGACAGCGCCAACGGCAATGCCGACCAGTCCGCCGCCATCGGCTGGATTCAAAAGGACAAGGCGGCCGCGCTGATGGCAAGCGCGGGCCTGAACCTCGACGCGCTGACGGCGGCGGCGAAGAAGCGCGGGTTCAGGGCGGTCCCGCTCAAGAATGTGAAGGCCGGCGTCTCCTTCGACAACGCTGTTCGCAGGCATAGTTCGAAGAATGTCGTGGCGCTCCTCCCCGGCAAGGCGCGGCCCGACGAATATGTGCTCTACGCGGCGCACTGGGACCATCTGGGCCGGTGCGAGGCCGCGCCCGACGGCGACGACATCTGCAACGGCGCCATCGACAATGCGACCGGGACTGCGGCGCTGGTGGCCCTGGCGGAGGCCAATGTGAAGGCCGGGCCGACCGAGCGCAGCCAGGTCTTCCTGGCGGTGACGGCGGAGGAATCGGGGCTGCTAGGGTCGGCCTATTACGGCAATCATCCGGTCTTTCCGCTTGGGCAGACGGTGGGCGGGGTCAATATGGACGCGCTCAGCATGGCGGGGCTGGCGAAGAATGTCGTGGTGATCGGCAAGGGCAAGTCGCAGCTCGACGCCTATCTGGACCGCGCCCTGGCGGCGCAGAAGCGGGTCGCCAGCCTGGAGCCGACTCCGGAAAAGGGCTTTTACTACCGATCCGACCATTTCAGCTTCGCCAAGCATGGGGTGCCGATGCTCTATTTCGAAGGCGGGCAGGATCTGGCGAAGGGCGGCCCCGCCGCGGGCGCGAAGGCGGCCAAGGACTATGAGGAGCATCATTATCACGGCCCCAAGGACGAATATGACCCCAGATGGGACTGGAGCGGGGTGAAGGCGGACCTGAAGCTCTATTATGATGTGGGCCGCGCGCTTGCCGTCGCGACCGATTGGCCGAACTGGATGCCGGGGGACGAGTTCCGCGCGATCCGCGACGCGAGCCGGGCGGGCAAGTGAGCGAATCCATGGCCTTTTAGGGGCGAAGGCCGCCATTTTCCGTCGGCAGGCGCGCAATCGCCGGCGGGGCAGCCGCCCCTGACCCTACGGCATCGGGGAAGACGCCTCCCTGCCCCCGGCATCTCCGCGATTCGGCCTTTTTCGTCGCCCGCTTAAATGATAGCGCCCTGCTGGAAATCATGAAGGAGAGGCTTGGCCCATGAGTTTGCCGGCATTTTTGGAAGGGCGCCTGTCCCTGCCGCTGATCGGTTCGCCGTTGTTCATCATCTCGCAGCCGGCGCTCGTGATCGCCCAGTGCCGCGCCGGGATCGTGGGTTCCTTTCCTTCGCTCAATGCGCGTCCGTCCGGCATGTTCGAACAATGGCTCCAGCAATTGGGCGAGGCGCTGACAGACCGGGACGCGCCCTTCGCGGTCAACCTGATCGTGCACAAGACCAACAGCCGGCTGGAGGAGGATCTCGCCCTCTGCGTCAAATATCGCGTGCCCATCGTGATCACCTCGCTGGGGGCACGGGAGGATGTGAACCGGGCGGTGCACAGCTATGGCGGCATCGTCCTGCACGATGTCATCAACAATGGCTTTGCGCGCAAGGCGATCCAGAAGGGCGCGGACGGGCTGATCGCCGTGGCGGCAGGCGCGGGTGGCCATGCCGGCACCATGTCGCCCTTCGCGCTGGTGGAGGAAATCCGCGCCTGGTTCGACGGGCCGCTGGCCCTGTCGGGCGCGATCGCCACCGGCCGATCGATCGCGGCGGCGCGGATGATGGGTGCGGACTTCGCCTATATGGGTTCCCCCTTCATCGCGACGCAGGAAGCCAATGCCGAACCGGCCTACAAGCAGATGATCGTCGACAGCGGCGCGGCCGACATCGTCTATTCGGATTATTTCACCGGCGTGCTCGGCAACTATCTGCGGCCGAGCATCACCGCCGCCGGGCTGGATGCCGACAATCTGCCGAAGGCGTCGGAAATGGATTTTTCCAGCGCGGCGGGCGGCGCCAAGAAAGCCTGGCGCGATGTCTGGGGCGCGGGCCAGGGAATCGGCGCCATCCGCGACATTCAGCCGGCGGGCGACTTCATCGCCCAGCTCAAGGCCGAATATCGGGCCGCCATCGCCGCCTTCGCCGCTTAGGCTGTATCGACATTCAGCCCTGACGGCCTCCACCGGCCGGAGGTGACGCCTCAGCGCTTCGCTGCGGAAGGGTCAGAGGAAGCCGCGCAGTTCGGCCATGAAGCGGTCGAACTGGTCATGGTGCAGCCAATGGCCCGCATTGGCGAATTCGACCAGCCGCGCGTCCTGGAAATGCGCGGCGCGCCCATCCTTCACCGGATTGGACGCCCAGCTATCCAGGCCCAGGCACAGCAGGGTCGGGCATGTGATCCGCTTCCAGAACTGGGGCAGGTCGACATCCGACCAGGCCTGAGGCGCCGGATCGTGCAGATAGGGGTCGAATTTCCAGCGATAGCTGCCATCCTCGTTGCGGTTGACGCCGTGGATGGTGAGGTGCATCGCCTGCTCGACCGACAGATGGTCGTTGCGTTCCCGCATGCGCGCCACCGCCGCCTCTATGGTCGGGTAATGCCGCCGCGTCTGGCGCGCCCGCGTCCGCCGCTTGTCGATCCATTGGAGCCATTGGTCCGGCCCGGCCTTTTGCGCCTGTTCCTCGATCCGGCCCGGCGACAGGCCCAGCCCCTCTATGGCGACTATCCTGGCGACCCTGTCCGGAAACAGCCCGGCATAGCGCAGCGCGACCGATCCGCCCAGCGAATGGCCGACCAATATCACCGGCTCCCGCCCCAATTGCTCGATCAACTGCGCCAGGTCGTAGACATAGTTCGCCATCATGTAGGAACCCTCGGCCGACCAGGCGCTGTCGCCATGGCCGCGCAGGTCCGGCGCGACGACGTGATAATCCTTCGCCAGCGCCCGCGCCGTCCAGTCCCAGCTTCGCGCATGGTCGAACCCGCCATGCACCAGGATCAGCGTGGGCGCCGCGCTGTTGCCCCAGTCCAGATAATGCAGGCGCATCCGCAGCGACGTGTAGAAATGCGAGGTCGGCGCGGCTTGCGTGTTCATGCGATCCTGCGAAAGCGGTGACGGGAAAGGACGACGTTCCTGCCTCTTTGGCGAACTCCCCGCCGCATGCAAGGGGCGATGGGCGAAAATCCTTGGTTTACGCGCCTTTCGTCAAACTTTGTTGCCGCCGTCGCGCGCGGCGCGCCCTGGGGAAAGCCGCCCGTCCGTTCCCCGTCCGAAATCGACCATTTGCCATAATGCCTCTGGAATGCCCGGCGCGATGCTGTAGAGGGCGCGGAGGACAGCGTGCGATCAGGAGCCGAGCCCATGACTTTCCATATGCCCGCCGAATGGGCGCCGCATGAATGGACCTGGATCGGCTTTCCCACATCCGCCGAGGAATGGCCCGGCGCGTTCGACGATGCGCGGCGGCAGATCGCGCAGTTCGCAAGCGCGCTGCATGCCGGGGGCAAGGGCGAAGAGGTGCGGCTGGTCTGCGCCAATGAGGGGGATGCGGACATCGCCCGCGCCCTGGCGCCGCCGGGGGTCGCCATCGTCGTGCAGAAGCTGGGCGACGTCTGGCTGCGCGACACGGCGCCCATCGCCGTGAAGCGGGGAAAGGAGCGGGCGCTGGTCGACTTCGGCTTCAACGGCTGGGGCGGCAAATATCGGATGCCGGGCGACGAGGATATAGGCGCGCGATTGGCGGCGACGACGGGGCTGCCGATCTCTACCCAGAATTGGGTGTTCGAAGGGGGCGCGGTCGACACCGACGGCACCGGCCTGTTCGTGACGACGGAGCAATGCCTGCTCAACCCCAATCGCAACCCCGAACTGGATCGGGGAAAGATCGAAACCCTGCTGGCCGGCTCGCTGGGGCTTTCCGACATGCTGTGGCTGGGCGACGGCCTGCTCAACGATCATACGGACGGGCATGTCGACAACCTGGCCCGCTTCGTGGCGCCGGGGGTGCTGGCGCTGCCGGAAGCGAGCGGGGAGGATGATCCCAATGCCGCCGTCTATGCCGATGCGCGGGCGCGGGCCAGGGCGTTCGGGGTCGACGTAGCCCCCATCCCCTCCCCCGGCCGCGTGATCGTGGATGGGGAGGCGATTCCGGCAAGCTACATGAATTTCTATATCGGCAACGCCGCCGTCATCGTGCCCGTCTATGGCCGGCCCAATGACCAGGCGGCCCTGGACGCGCTCAAGCCCTTCTTCCCCGGCCGGGAGATCGTCGGGCTGCGCAGCGACGCGATCCTGTCGGGCGGCGGCAGCTTCCATTGTTGCAGCCAGCAGATGCCGTCCGCCTGAAAGCCGAAAGGAGCGAGCGCGGCGCCGATCGCGGGTTGCGCGGTCACGATCCTGCTCTATCTCCTCACCATTGCCATTGCGGCCCGCATGGGCGCTTGTCCTTAGGGTGTTACCGATGACCAAAGTTACCGTCGCCGCTCTCCAGCTCGCCTTTTCGGACGACCGGGCGGACAATATCGAAATGGTCGCCGGCCATGTGGTGAAGGCGGCGGCGCGGGGCGCGAAGATCGTCCTGCCGCCCGAACTGTTCGAAGGCCCCTATTTCTGCAAGGTGGAGGAGGAGGAACTGTTCGCCAACGCCCTGCCCCTGGACGAGCATCCCGCCGTGCAGGAAATGCGCAAGGTGGCGAAGGCGGAGGGCGTCTATGTCCCGACCAGCTTCTTCGAGCGCGACGGCCATCATCACTACAATTCGCTCGCCATGATCGACGATGAGGGCGAGATCATGGGCGTCTATCGCAAGAGCCACATCCCCGATGGGCCGGGATATGAGGAGAAATATTATTTCCGCCCCGGCAATAGCGGGTTCAAGGTGTGGAAGACGAAATACGGCACCATCGGCGTCGGCATATGCTGGGACCAATGGTATCCGGAAACGGCGCGGGTGATGGCGCTGATGGGGGCGGAGATGCTCTTCTACCCGACCGCCATCGGGTCCGAACCCTATGACGCGGACCTCGACACCAGCCGCATGTGGCGCCGGGCGATGATCGGCCATGCCGTCAGCAACTGCATGCCCGTGATCGCCGCCAACCGGATCGGCGAGGAGGACGGCCAGAAATTCTACGGCCACAGCTTCATCGCCGACGAGTGGGGCGATTTCGCCGCGGAAGCCGACGGCAGGGACAATGGCGCGCTGGTGGCGACGCTGGACCTGGCGCAGGCGCGCAAGCATCGTGCCGGCATGGGTTTCTTCCGCGACCGCCGGCCGGAGCTTTACGGCCGGATCGCCCAGGATATCTGAACAAACAGGAGGAAAGACGATGACCATTGCACGCTACTATGTCATGCACGCGAAGGAAGGCATGAGCGCCGCCCTGGAAACCGCCCTGCGCGCCGTGACGGACGCGGTCCGCCCGCTGGCCGGATGCGAAGGGGTGGAATTGATGCGCGACATCGGCAATGAGCGCCGCTTCGTCTTCATCGAGCAATGGGCCGATGTCGACGCCCACAAGGCGGCGGTGGAGATATTGGACAAGGCGCTGTTCGCGCCGATGCTGGCGGCGCTCGACGGTCCGCCGGACGGGCTCTACCTCGACTATCTCATTCGCTGAGCGCCAGCGCCCGGGCGAAGACGGCCTCGAACATCCGAGCCGTCAATCGCCCGGTATTCTGGTTGTACCGCGAACAATGATAGCTATCGATGACGATCCTGCCGCTGGGCATGCGATGCTCCGCCATATGGGCGAAGCGCGCCTTGGGGAGCTTGCCGCCCAGCGCCTTGACCGTCGACTGATGCGCGATCTGACCCAGGGCGAGGAAGACCTGCGCGTGAGGCAAGGCCTCCACCGCGGCCTTCAGGAAGGCGCGGCAATTGTGGACCTCCTCCGGCAGTGGCCTGTTCTGCGGCGGCAGGCATTTGACCGCGTTGAGGATGATGGCGCCGCGCAATGTCAGGCCGTCGTCGGCGCGCGCTTCATAGACGCCGTCGGCGAGGCCGAATTTGGCGAGGGTGGCAAAGAGCAGATCGCCGGCATGATCCCCGGTGAAGGGCCGGCCCGTGCGGTTGGCGCCCATCCTGCCGGGCGCCAGGCCGACAATCGCGATCCGGCCGAGCGGATCGCCGAAATGCGGGACCGGCGCGTTCCACCAGCCGGGATGTTCCGCCCGGTTCCGTTCGCGCAAAACGGCCAGGCGCGGGCAAAGCGGGCAATCGTGGGGCGCCTCGCCATGCGGGATAGGACTTTGCAGCGTCATGGCGACGGGATAGGCGCTGTGGGATGGCCAAGACAAGCACCCGTCATGTTTACGCCCTAGCCCTGGGATCGAACCGGGCCTTGTCGGCGCGGCTGGATCCGCCCCGCCTGTTGGCCGAGGCGATCCGCCGGATCGCGGAACTGGGCGCGGTTCTCAGCATCGCTCCCGTCATGCAGACGCCGCCCATCGGGCCGTCGCGCCGCGTCTTCGCCAACGGCGCGGTGCTGATGGAAAGCTCCCTGCCGCCCGAGGAGATGCTTTCCCGCCTGCAGGCGATAGAGCGCGCCTTGGGCCGGCAGCGGTTCAGGCGCTGGGGATCAAGGCGGCTGGACATCGACATCATCCTGTGGTCGGGGGGGCGCTGGAACAGCCCCTCGCTGCGCATTCCGCACCCGGCGTTTCGCGGGCGGGACTTCGTGCTGGCGCCGCTGCATGCGATCGCGCCGGGCTGGCGCGATCCGATGTCGGGACTTTCGATCCGCCATTTGCGCTTCCGCCTGCGAAAAGCGGTTTCTGGAGGTTGACCCGCCGCATCGCCGCCTCTAGTGCGTGCGGACCCCAGGACATGAGGGCCCTTAGCTCAGTCGGTAGAGCAACTGACTTTTAATCAGTAGGTCGCTGGTTCGAATCCAGCAGGGCTCACCATATTTTTCAATGAATTATGCGTGATTGAAATGGTGCGAAACGCCTCAAAAGGCTGCTGGGGTACCAATGGGGCATCAGAGTGCGGAACTGCAGTTTTTAGCTCGCAATCCTTTGCGCGATTCACTTGGTGAGCCGTGTCACCACTGCATCGATGCATTCCAGCACAGCTTGCCGTTTGGTGGCGGGATCCAATAGAATTTTGAGTTCGTCATCCGTCGGCCGCATCGCTTTTGGCCCTGTTGCCTCTACGTCCGACCCGATGAGCTTCTCCGCGATCTCTTGTGCCGCTCCGCCGGTTGCACCGATTGGTAATAGGAAAGCGCCTACTTCACGTGCCGCTTCATATTCTTCAAGCACGCCCCTTGCGGGAACAAGCTTGTCCCCCTCCTGCTTTACGCCTCCGATGAATATGATTCCTCCGGCCTGCCGTGCTAGTTCTTTGCGAAGCTCAGTCCACTTGGCGGCGTCCGGCTCGGCACCAGCCAGAGGTTGAGGGAAAGGCCTCGCAATTAGACGTCGGTTCAGATCCCAGCCGCCTCCGTCTCGCAACGCCTCAAGAAAGCCTGATATGGCCGCAGAACCAACGAGCAATCCGGCTCCACTCACAAGATCTCGCCCCGAACGCCCTATCCAGCGTCCAACATCCTCCGAAAGCCGGTAGATATCAGATGCGGCTGCGCCGCCATCGTCGATCGGCCAGCTACCGCTCACCCATATCCGTCGCGCCGCCACCCGCCGTTCAATCTGAAGAAGCAAGTCAGGCACTTCTTCATAGTCGTCAATTTCAACCGCGATTAATCCGTATCGCCGCAAATCCTTCGCCCAAAGGTTATGCTGTGCAAGGCGGGCCTTATACTCCTCTTCCGAGTCATAATCGTCAGGATGTGGAGGACGGACGATTGCAAAATGCTCTGGCGGCGCGTCAGTGAACGCCTCGCGTATGAGTGAGAGAACATGACGGATGTTTGGATCGGTAAAGCTGAGGCCCACGAAAAGCATCGACATGCTCGTTAGGTGAGCCTGTAGTAGCGGAAGAAAAGCTCCCCGTTTCTTGCGAAACAATTCGTAGTCGTCCGTCGAGATCACAATGTCGTCAAGGCGATCGATGGACCCATGCATCTTGTAAAGCCGTACCGCTCCGGGGGTAGGCTTAAGTGCGAGATCGCTAGCTCCCGATATTGAATCCAGTGGCCTATCAATTTCCGCGAATGCACTCTCAATGAGTCGATCGTAATTAGTCGTCCAAATATGCGCGACCGGGAGGCGAGCGATGACCTCAAGGGTCGATGGCGTAGGATAGGCCTTGCCAATCTTTTCCTTGATGACGTTGCGAACGCGCGTCGCGCTCCCACTCTCTTGGATACTCCATTGGGCTAATGCGGCTAGATCATGAATGCCCCGCGAACTGACGCCCAATTCCTCACCAATGTCATGGAGAAGTTTCGCCCATGATGGGTAACCGGCGGCCATCGACATGCCCGCGCCCACAAAGACCGCACCAACACCGTCGTTGAGCGCTGTTGGGAAGTCCTCGAGGAATCGCCTCATCGCAGCTTTGACCATACCCCCCCGATCGAACGCCTAAAGAAGCAACGGCGTCGGCTCGCCCTCCTGTAGGGCGTAGGCCGTGCGAATCTGCTTCACAAACTGAGATTGTCCACCATAGCTCGGATGCCGAACCGCAACCACCGGAAGGCTATGCTCGATACGTCGAGCCACATTTGCAGCGTCATTGCCGATCGCAAAAATTCGACGCGGACGAAGCATGTCGATCAAAAGCGCCAGAATTTCCTCGCCAGCGCGTCGTTCCCTTGAATTGTGCGTTCTATTGGTGAACGGCTCGTCGGGTTCATGTGGGTGCAGCGGAAAAACGTTCCAGAGGAATATAGGCGCTTCAATTTGCCCGAGCATTGTCCAGATAACTGCGGCAGTGCGTTCGGCGACCACAGCGCCAACAGTGGGGCGTTGGCTTTCAAAACCCCAACGGCTTGTATGGGCACCCGCATTCACCTCGTCGGTGAGAGCAAGCCCCGTCCGTCTGCCGCCGCGATAGCCAAGGTCGCGCCCGATCCAGATACTTTCTATGTCCGTCTCAGCAGCTCTCTCCACGATGGCAGATAAGGCCTGTGCGCGCTGAAACGGTGCATCCTGCCGATCGTGAGCTTCGCATCGGTCGACATAGGGATTGAAGCAATTTTCAAATCGAAGGTCAGCAACGGCTTTGACGAAAGGGTGCAAGTTCAATCCATCGATTCGAGGGCCTCATATCGGATCGTTCTACTCTCACGATCGCCCACGATCCACCCTCCCTCGGCGTCTCGAACCTGACGAAAGACCGAGTAGCCCTCTAGTATGGCTCTTTCCCACAGCTTAAGCGGGCAGGCGTCGACCTCATAGCCTTGCACAAACTCGCCGATCGTCTTCAAGATACCCAGCGAAACCCGGTCCTGTCCCTCGAAAAAGTTCAGCTCCTTCGCCTTCGCGAATATCCAAGCCGTCAGCCCTTCTTCGACCACGATTGCGCGACCGCTGTCCTGAGATTCGTCGTATTCCGCCACACTCTTGCGCTTGTGCTTGATCAAGGCTCGAATGACGGGTGACCAGTGGAGGATGGCCGCATAAGCGAAGTGAAAGACATCGTGGAACCGATACCCGTCTGGATCGGCGATATTGTCCGTCAGAGGGTCACCTATAAATACGCCATTCCACTGTAGGTAGCTTTTGCCGCTCTTGCGTTGACTGATGCGAATTCTGAATTGGCGCGGCAATTGTTCATCACATAGAAATTTCGCGTCGAAATCGGGCAAATCATCAATCTGTGGAGTGATGAATGCCCCCCTCGCCTTATCCAGATTTCGGCGCGCGATGTTAGCGAAAGACAGTCCAGAGGCATGAAGCGCCTCCAAATAGCAGACCGCAAAAGCCTGCATGTCCGCTTCTGTTGGACGAGCATCACCCAATAACGCTGCGGCAGCCCGTCCAAGCCTAAATAGGGTGTCATCGAGCGGCGCGACCAAGATAGGCGTCCACACCTGCGCCAGCGCACCCACGCCGACGTCGCTAGCTGCTCCCTCAGCCCTAAAGCCCTTTCCATTCGCAGCAGTTACGAGAAGGTCGTTGAGAGAAATATTCAGTCGCCTGCATAATGCGGCGAGATACCAAAGCGTATCTCCAAATTCCTCCTCAGCGGCCCTGCCAAAACCGGGATAGGCCTTGCCTTCACGAACATGCTTCTTGGCGGTCGACATTATCCCGCCTACCTCGCCATATAGACCTTGCATGATCGGGCTTAGATCGGCGGGGTCGATTACATCAGTCTCTGCAACGCCAGCCGCGTATTCCGCGATTGAAACAGATGCACTGTGACTGGAGTCGACTTTAGCCACGGAGCGTGAGCCATTCATAAGGCGCCCCCTGATATCCTTTCACTCCCAAGCTCCGTATCCAGCCTTCCAATGACTCGAACGCTTGTTGATCATCGAAGCGAGATCGACCGATGCCCTTTTTGCATAACTGCCTGCCATCAGATGAGATCAAATCATCAGGGAAAAGAGGTCCCTCCCCGCCAAAATAGACGTAGTCTTCGCTGACAAGAACTCTGTTCACGCCCGTATCGCGTCGAATGTGATCGGGATTTGCCTGCCCATCAGGGCGAGAGTGGAAGGAATCGCGTTGCTGCCATGGTGACGCCGGATTGGCGCGAAAATAAATGTTGTCACCGCAACTCTGCTTTCGGCTCCCTGTGCGATAGGGCTTCTTGGGCTCGAAGCGGGGATCCGAAGCATATGCGTCGAACGTAAGAATCTCGGTTATCCGCATCGCATGAACCAGATAGCCGCCGCGACGAACGGAGCGATCGTTACTCCCGCTGCCCACCACCCAATCGCCAACGCTAGCGCTGCCTCGAATGTCAGGCTTGCAAGTCGCGAGAGTGGAATATCCGTAAAATGGGTTGGGCGCGAACCCACTGTCGTATCGGACGACATAGGAAAACACGCTAGGCATTAGCAGGGATGCCGCTTCAGCGGCACCGGGGCACACGGGCCGCCATCCGGCTTTTCCCAAGTGTCCGCGCCATTTATCGCGTCAATAATTGCCTCCCCGTTCCATCCCACCATCGCGTCGGCATATTCTTCAAGCGCTTCCGGTAGATCGCATTCTTTCTCACCGTGCTCCCAGATGCCGACAATGCGTTTGCCCTGTTTAGCCGCGTATTCAATTTCCCAGTTCACCCACTCGCTGTTTTTGGTCTCAGGGGTGACATAGCAAATGAAAACGCCAGCCCAATTGATGGCTGGCGCGAGGATCTGGGTTTTGATGTAGGCGGGGTCCGTGGCGTTATTGAACTTGCCCGTATGGATAGACGAATCCCTGACATCCATACCCTTCGGAGCAAGGAGGTCCTTGAGCTTTTGCAATCCATGATCGTCCTTATGGACATGGCTGATAAAGACGTTTTTCGTTTCCGCCATTTTCCCACCCTTTCAATGGTTCACGAACAAATAGGAAACACGGCTTTGGTTTCAAGGCCGCAACGAATATCTGCAATGGGGCGAAGCCCAATCTAAGTCTTGACCCCCACTGCCAATATTGGCATATAACAAACATGACAAATATATCAAGTCCGTCCGTAATGCTGCGCGCAATCCGCGATACGATGGGGATCACTCAAGATCAGCTTGCCGAGAGGCTAGGCGTGTCTTTCGCCACGGTAAACCGCTGGGAAAATGAGCAGAACAAGCCGCAAAGGGCTGCGCGCGAAGCTATCCGGGCGCTGGCGCTAGAGGCTGGGCTTGATGTGGGCGACGACGCTGCGCCCCTCCCGGTAATCACCTCCCCTGGTCGCCGTGGGCGTCGAGTCGCTGGGCAGGCCCCGTCCACCAAGTCGATGGAACAGATGCTGTGGGATGCAGCCTGTTCGATCCGTGGGGAGAAGGACGCGCCGAAGTTCAAGGACTATCTGCTCCCGATGGTATTCCTCAAGCGCTTGTCGGACGTCTTCGATGATGAGATTGCACGGCTGGCGGAGGACTATGGGAGCCGGGAAACGGCCCTGAAGATCGCTGCAGCCGATCATACCGTTGTGCGTTTCTATATGCCGCCAGAGGCGCGTTGGGCGGTCATCAGCGGGCGTGAGCGGTTCGAGTGGCCGAAGGATGAAGCGCCACGCGACATCGGGGAGCATCTGACCAAGGCGATCCGCGCGGTCGTGAAACAGAATCCCGATCTGGACGGCACGATTAACGTCGTCGATTTCGCCGCAGAACGGAATGGCGAGCGTGACATCAACCCCGCCAAACTGCGTGAGGTCGTCGAGACATTTTCCGATCCGCGTTACAGGCTTGGCCTTGCCGATGTTGAACCGGACTTTCTCGGGCGCGCCTACGAATATCTGCTGCGTAAGTTCGCCGAAGGATCGGGCCAGAGCGCAGGCGAGTTCTTCACGCCGACCGAGGTCGGTTTCCTTATGGCCTATCTCTTGCGGCCCCGGCCCGGCGAGGAAGTGCATGACTATGCCTGCGGTTCGGCGGGCCTGCTGATCAAGCAGCAGATCGTGTGCCGCGAGTTGGACCCGCTCAGCAAGGTGCCGCTCAAGCTCTATGGGCAGGAGTTGCAGTCGGAAAGCTTCGCCGTGGCCAAGATGAACGGCATCATCCATGACATGGCGGTCGAAATCGCGCGCGGAGACACGATGATTAACCCCAAGTTCAAGACGGCCCAGGGCGACATTCGCACGTTTGACATCGTGGTTGCCAATCCGATGTGGAATCAGCCGTTCGATCCGGAGCGGCTGGCGGCAGATCCGTTCGATCGATTTCGCACGGCGGACGGCGTAACCACCGGAAAGGGCGATTGGGCATGGTTGCAGCACACGCTGGCTTGCTTGAAGCCTAACGGACGCGCAGCGGTCGTTCTGGATACCGGCGCGGTGACGCGCGGATCGGGATCGAAGAACGAGGACCGCGAGCGGAACATCCGCAAATGGTTCGTGGACCGCGACCTGATCGATGGCGTGATCCTGCTGCCCGATAACCTGTTTTACAACACCAGCGCGGCGGGCATCATCGTGTTGCTCAACAAGCGCAAGCCCGAGGCGCGGAAGGGCAAGATCACGCTCGTCAATGCCAGCAAGCGGGTGAAGAAGGGCAAGCCGAAGAACTACCTGCCGGACGACGCAGTAAAGGCCATTGCAGCCATGTTCGTTGGTGGCGAGCCAGTCGATGGCGAAGTGGCGGTGATCGAGACAGCGCAAGCGATTGAAGCTGACTACAACCTCAGCCCAAGCCGTTGGGTCGGACAAGCCGCCGAAGCGACGCATCGACCCATCAAGGATATCGTGGCGGAGCTGCTGAGATTGGACGAGCGGGCCGTCGAGATCGATCGGTCGCTTAAAAAGCTGCTGGCAGGCGTATGATGGCTGATTGGCCCACCACAACCATAGGCGACATCTTTGACATTGGTTCCGGTAAAACCATGTCGAGCAAGGTGCGCACGGGTGCCCAGCCCACCCCGTTCCTGCGGACATCCAATGTGTTCTGGGACCGTATCGATCTGTCCAAAGTTGATGAAATGCCGATGCAGCCTTGGGAGCGCGAGGATAAATCCTTGCGACCCGGCGACCTTTTAGTTTGCGAAGGCGGTGAAATCGGCCGCGCCGCCGTCTGGGAGGGGCAAGCGGAAGGCGTATCCTTTCAGAACCATGTCCATCGGCTGCGCCGCAAGAGTGATGACGTTGACCCCGGCTTTTATGCCTATTTCCTTCAATCCGCTTTCACCCAGCTTGGGATTTACGAGGGAGCAGGAAACAAGACCACTATTCCTAACCTGTCCCGGAGCAACTTGGCCGCGCTTGATGTGCCCAAGCCTGATTTTGATGAACAGCGCAATATCCGGTTGGTGCTCAAGCGGGTCCGGAGAACCATGGACTTGGCCGATAATATGGTTCGCGTTGCGGACGAACTGAAGCGAGCTGCCATGCACGAACTGTTCGCGCGTGGGTTGCGAGGCGAGCCGCAGAAGGACAGCGAAATCGGACCTATCCCTGAAAGCTGGGAAATCAAAACCCTGTTGGAGATTTGCACAATCTCGTCGGGTGGGACTCCTCGCAAGAGCGTTGCGGAGTATTGGAATGGTGACATTCCATGGGTATCCGGCAAGGACTTGAAGAAGCCCACTTTAGACGATGCCATCGATCACATCAGCGAGGATGGGGCCGCAGTCGGAAGCAAGATCGCCCCATCCGACACCGTACTGATATTGGTGCGAGGAATGGGGCTGGCCAAAGATTTGCCTATCTCCCGGATTTCTCGCCCAATGGCGTTCAATCAGGACTTGAAGGCCCTAATCTCAAAGGGGGAAGTCACCGGAGCATTTCTGCGATCAGCAATCTACAACCGAAAGGATGCGCTGCTGTCGCGCATTGTTCCATCTGCGCACGGCACAATGACTTTGAACCTCGATGACCTTGAGAGCTTCAAGATTGGTTGTCCAACGGACCCTGATGAAATCAGCGGCATCACTGCCACCATCGACGCCATCGACGCCAAGATAGACCTGCACAAGCGCAAGAAGGCCGTCCTCGAAGAACTGTTTCGCTCGCTTCTCCACAGGCTGATGACCGGCGAAATCCGCGTTGCCGATCTCAACCTGACCGCGCTCGAAGCCAACCAACAGGTGGCCGCATGACCGATATTGCCATCTCCGAGGCTGGTTCAGTTCAATTCCCGATGGTGCGTCATGCCGAAGAGATCGGCTGGACGCCGCTGACGCCGGATGACGCCCGCACCAAGCGGGGGAGCGAAGCGGCGATGTTCCTGCGCGATGAACTGGAAGGCGCGATTGCCCGGTTCAACCCGTGGCTCGCCACTGATGCAGTGCGATCGATTTTCGAGACACTCGACGCCATCCCGGCAACGATCGAGGGCAACCGAACGATGCTCGGCTGGATGCGCGGCGAGCAGAGCTGGTATGACGAGAACGAAAAGCGCCACCGCCGCGTGACGCTGATCGACTTTGACGATGTTGTTGCTAACGCCTTTCATGTTACGTGGGAATGGACGCTCAAGCCGCCTGCCCGCAAAGGCAACCGCGCGGATGTGCTGTTCCTGATCAACGGCCTGCCGGTTGCCATCGTCGAGCACAAGAACCCCAAGGACGGCAACGCGATGGAGCGCGCCATCGTGCAGCTTCGCCGCTACGAGGCAGAAACGCCCGAATTGCTCGGCGCGCCGCAACTGTTCAACGTCACCCATCTGATCGATTATTGGTACGGCGTGACGTGGAATGCCAACCGGCGGTTCATCGCCCGGTGGAAGGAAGCGCGCGAAGAGACCTATCGCTTTGCGGTGCAGGCGTTCTTTGAACGCACCGATTTCCTCCGCACGCTGCAGCATTGGGTGCTGTTCTATGTCGAGGATAACGAGACCCGAAAGTCGGTGCTGCGCCAGCATCAGCGCCGGGCGATCGATGCCGTGGTCGCGCGTTGCGCCGATCCTGACAGACGGCGCGGGCTGGTGTGGCACACCCAAGGGTCGGGAAAGACGTTCACGCTGCTGACCGCCGCTAAACTTATCCTTGAAGACAAGAAACGGTTCGACAATGCGACGGTGATCCTCGTTGTCGATCGCACCGAGCTTGAAGGGCAGTTGAAAGGCTGGGTCGAGCGGTTGCTGGGCGAAATGCAGAAGCAGGATATCGCCACCCGCCGCGCGAACTCGAAAGACGACCTGCAAGCCCTGCTAGATGCCGATTTTCGCGGGCTGGTGATCGCGATGATCCATAAGTTCGAGGGCATTAACAAGGGCAGCGCCGACCGCGCCAATATCCATGTGTTTATCGACGAGGCCCACAGGTCGGTGGCGAAGGATCTCGGTTCCTATCTGATGGGCGCGGTGCCGAACGCGACGATCATCGGCTTCACCGGCACGCCCATTGCCGACACCGAACGCGGCAAAGGCACATTCAAGATTTTCGGTGCCGAGGATGAGCGCGGTTATCTCGACAAATACTCGATCCGGGAATCGATTGACGACGAGACCACCTTGCCGATCAAGCACGTCATGGCCCCAAGCACGATGACCGTGCCGCTGGACCGGATCGACCGCGAATTCTTCGCCCTGGCCGAAGCGGAGGGTATTAGCGACATTGAGGAGCTGAACCGCGTTCTCGACCGGGCGGTTGGCCTACGAGCCTTTCTCAAGGCCGATGAGCGGGTGGCGAATGTCGCTAAATTCATTGCCGATCATTTCCGCGAAAACGTGCTGCCGCTGGGCTACAAGGCATTCGTGGTCGCGGTCGATCGCGAGGCCTGCGCCAAGTACAAACGGGAGTTGGACAAGCATCTCCCGTCGGAATGGTCCGAGGCAATCTATACCAGCAACGTCAACGATGCGGTCGAGCGGCCTGACGTGGCGGCTCTGCAACTCAGCGATGAGCGGGAATCCGATGTCCGGCTGCTGTTCAAGAAGGCCACCGAAGAGCCGAAAATCCTGATCGTCACTGACAAACTGCTGACCGGATACGACGCGCCGGTCCTCTATGCAATGTATCTCGATAAGCCGATGCGCGACCATGTGCTGCTGCAGGCAATCGCCCGCGTGAACCGGCCCTACGTTGATAGCGAAGGCGTGCGCAAACCGATCGGGCTGGTCGTCGATTTTGTCAGCGTGCTGCGCGACCTCAAGAAAGCGCTCAAGTTCGACTCAGAAGATGTCAGCGGCGTTATCGAGGACCTTGATCTGCTGTTGGCCGATTTCCTTACGAAGATCGCGACAGCGAAGGCCGAATATCTCGATGCGGGCGAAGGTGGTGCGGCCGACGAGCGGCTGGAAGCATTGGTTTACGGCAAATTTCTCGATCCTGAGCCGCGCAAGGCGTTTTTCGAAGCCTACAAGGACATCGAAAGCCTGTGGGAAATCCTATCCCCGTCCGCCGAGCTGGTCGATCATATCACGACGTTCAAGCGGCTGGCGCAGCTCTATGCGACGGTGCGGAACGCCTACGCCGATCAGGTCGGATTCGTTGCTGACCTCGCCTATAAGACGCGCCGACTTGTCGAAGCGAACGCCGAACAGTCAGGGCTGGGCAATCTCACCAAGACTGTCACCTTCGACGTAAAGACGCTCGATGCCCTTCGCGACAGCAAGGGTAGCGATGAGGGCAAGGTCTTCAACCTCGTGCGCGGCTTGCAAAAGGAAGTGGACGACGATCAAGCCAATGCGCCGATCCTCCAGCCGCTCAAAGACCGCGCCGAACGCATTTTGAAGGACATGGAAAGTCGGAACGTTACCGGGTTGGCCGCGATTGACCTGCTGGGCGCATTGGCGGCGGAAAAGGAAGCACTGCTCGCGGAGGCCAAGGCGAGCGGCCTTTCTGCCGATGCATTCGGCGTCATGATCGCGCTGCGCGACGATCCCGCGTTGACTGGCGGCCACATCGATGTGCAGCAAGTCGCAGGTCTGATCGATGAGCTTCGCACGCGCTACCCGAATGCACTGCTCAACGACGACGAACGCAGGCGACTGCGCGGCGCGCTTTATCTACCCCTGCTCGATCTAAGCGATGAGGATCGGACGCGGATCGTAGATTTGATCATGCGGTCGCTGCTGTCGTGATGCAGGAGGGCGGCGCGATCGACCTCAAGATGCGCGTTATTCGATGGTCGGTAAAGTTGAAGGTCAATCCGCGGATAGTGCGGGTTTACCCCATGCGGCGCAAATGGGGATCATGTTCGTCGGCTGGTATAATTACGCTGGCAATGGACCTAGCTGACCGTGAACCAGAGTTCAGGGATTTCGTGATCGCCCACGAATTGCTTCACCTGCGATATCCGCATCATAGTCGACTTTTCAAAGCGATAATGACAATGCACATACCAAACTGGCGATCACTTGACGCGCAACGGTGATCGAGAGGGGGCTAAGCGAATGACCGAACGCACCATCTGGGGCATTCATATGCGGCGCGATCACGCGCTTGCGCCGATCGAGCAGGGTTATGTCGCGATCGGCTGGCGCGAAATGGGCGACCTGTCGCTCATCAAACCGACGCGCGATGCATTCAAAGCGGAATATGAGCGCGCCTATCCCGACGCGGGGCCGGGCAAGGTTCGTACTTCCGCAGGCGTTCCCTTTCGCTTCCTTGTCGAAATGAAACCCGGCGATCTCGTCATCTTCCCGTCGAAGCCTGACCGGATGGTTAACATCGGCGTGATTGATGGCCCGTATGTCTATCAAGCGCAGGCACCGTTTGATTGCCCGCATCGGCGCGCCGTCAAATGGCTGAAGCACATTCCACGTGCCGACTTCACCCAAGCCGCACTCAATGAAATCGGTTCAGCGCTGACGCTGTTCAAGGTGACCACCAATGCCGATGAGTTTCTGGCAGCGTTGGAAGGTCAAGCCTTCGAACCGACGGACATCGACGAAGCGAGTGCGGAGCGGGTTTCTGAACAGGTCGAGGAATCTACTGAAGACTTCATCATCAAGCGCCTGAAGACCTCACAAACACCCTACCAATTCGAGCATTTCATTGCGCACCTGTTAAAGTGCATGGGCTATCACTCGCGTGTGACACAGGCCTCCAGTGACGGCGGCGTCGATATTATCGCCCACCGAGACGAACTCGGCTTTGAACCGCCGATCATTAAAGTCCAATGCAAGCAAATCTTGTCTACAATTGGACGCCCCGACGTCCAAAAGCTATTCGGGGCAATCGAACGCGAGGAAAAGGGGCTGTTCGTAACGCTCGGCTCATTTTCACCCGATGCGCGAACCTTCGAGCAGACCAAGCCCAATCTACGGCTGATCGATGGCGCAGCGTTGATCGAGCTGATCTACGAGCATTATCACCAATTCGAGCCGCGCTATCAGATGCTGTTGCCCCTGAAGCGTTCCTACATACCCGGCCCTATCGTTTCTTCCGCCAGCGATTGAACCACGCGGTCCAGCTTTGTTCGGGCCGCCACTCTTCGCCCTCACGCTTGATCCGCACGACTTCCAACCGATCGAAACCAGTTCGGACACCCTCGATCACGACTGCGCAATCGATATGGCGCAAGACGTGACGGTCCGGCTCAAGCTCCCATTCGCCGCCGCCATGAACCGCGAGGATGAACCGGCGCGGCTCCCGGCGCACGATACCCTTCACCGTATGAAGCGTGCCTAACGGCATTGGTATGTCTGGCGATGCATAGCCACCTCCCTCTGTAGTCGATAAGTGACATCGATAAGAAAGTGGCGGCGGTCTGGCAAAGTGAATTGTCACCGATTGTCTGTAGACTGATTGACTACATCACGGTCCATGTCGCAGCGATGGACATTCGGGAACGCCTTGCGAGGAATCTGCGCCTGCTACGGCAGGAGAAGGGTTGGTCGCAGGAAGCGTTTGCGGATGAGGCGGACTTACACCGCACCTATATCAGCGACCTTGAGCGTGGAGCGCGCAACCCAACGATTACCGTGGTGGACAAGCTCGCTAACGCCTTGAGCGTGACACCGGGGCGGCTACTTGACTGAGAGCCGGGACCTGCCCCAAGCCACAGTATTTCGTTGAATGGCCAGCTTGAGAGGCACACAGCCGCCGTCCGGAGAGCCAGAGGTGGGCCTGAGACGTTGCCGATCTGGATGTATGATGCCGTCCGAGACGCAGGAGGCTTTCATGGGTGGCATTGGATCAGGCGCGCGGCGTTCAACGCATATCGGCAACGTTGAGGAAATGCTGGCGCTCGATATTCGCGCTTTGCGGCGGCTGGGCGTCGTTCGTGCCGGTGAATGCACATGCGATACGGTGCACTGGTCGATCGGCGGTCTCAGCGTGCCCAGCGCGCGACTTCGTATCGATCTCAGCGACATCGAACACGGTGGCGTCATGGTGATCGACGCCGATATGCCCGGTGGCACCATCAAACAGCACGTCGCTATCGAAATGGTGCCATCGCCGTTCGGGGGCCGTCGCTGCTACTTCATCTGTCCGTTCACCGCTCGGCGCTGCGAAGTGATCTACTATGCTGGAGGCAGGTTCGGCTCACGCGAGGCGCAACGGCTAAGCTATGCGGTGCAGGGAATGAATGAATGTTCCCGTGCCCGCTGCAAAACTGCCAAGCTACGTAGCCGCCTGTGCGGCTCGGGTGGTCAGCCCCGCCCACGCGGACGCAACCGGATCGATACGGTGCGACGACTCCGGCAGGCGGAATTTGAAGCGAAGACGCTATACCTCGATCGGCTGCGCAATCTTGCTAATCGGTCTGGTGCCCGACGGGTGCCCAGCGACAAACACCGATAAGTCCGAGATGCGGAATTCCGCGATCCGCACTCGCGCGATGGCCTCATTTCTTATCAGTGGGTCGGGCAAGTATCGCGGGAATAGTTCACTCGGAGCATTTCCGAATGGTTTTCGCAATCAATGGGTCGCGCGGGAATTTTCCTGACACGGCGCATTCCGTGATCTTAATGGGGTGATGGTCAACGAAAGGAGGCCATCATGTCCGACTACGAACCACTCGACCGGTCGCATCTGTTATCCCATGCGCAGGCTCTATTCCCCGGTGCGGCGATCGAGGTGATCCATACGCCCGACGAGATCATCCATATCGATGTGGACGGGCATCGATACACGTTCGAGATCGGGAGCGATGATGACGAATATGTCTTCACGGACGGAAAAGCGTTCTTCTCGATCCCGCTCATGGAAATCGACTGGGATTTCTAGGATTTTTCCTGACACGGCTTCCGAACCCATCTTAATGGAAATGTCGGTCCCAACCAAAGGAGATGACCGACATGACCTCGACCCAAGCCACGAAACCCGCCACCGCGAGCCCCGCACCCGAAACAACGTCCTCCACTGTCACGCTCGACCAACTCGCGCGCGAATTGAAGATTTCACCCCGCGATGCCCGGATGCTGCTGCGCCTTGCGGCCAAACAGACGCGGCAATATCCGAACCTCGGCAAGGAGCATGTCGCCCGGCAACCGTGGCAGTGGGCGGCAGGGTCAAAGGCGCTGGATGAAGCGCGAAAAGCCCTTACCGCCGACCGTTGAGCGAAAAACTGGCCAGAACTCCCCTATGGGATAATATTGGCCAGTTTCCAGCGTTGCCCGACCTTGATGACCCCTAGCGACTTGGCAGCGCGCCGCACGGTGCGAGCCGAATGTGAGCGTTTTTCACCGTCGGCAATGACCTCCGCGATCCGGCGTTCGCCCTTGGCCAGCGCCGTTTCGAGGAATTCAATCGCCGCCTTGATTTCGGTATCGGGCCGTCCAACCTTCTCGCTGGACTTGAGGAAATCCTCCGGTCCCAATTCGCATTCGCCCTGCCATTCGACTTTCGGGATGATCCGCTTGCTCCGGTCGCCATCGACCAGCGCATAGATTTGCGACGGGCCGCGTTCGGACAGATTATGCTTGATATGGACCATGACCCGAAGATCGTCATTCTCCGGGTGCTGGCCGATCAGCACCGCCGAGCGTGCAGCCGCCGTGATGTCGACCGAGCCGAGACCGCGAAAGATCGCCTTGTCCTTCTCCCCCTTGGTCAAGTGCCGCAGAGCGATCACCGTGACGTTGGTCGCTTTCGCGAGTTCGGCTAGCCGCGCCATGAAAGGGCGGGTTTCGTTCGCCTTGTTCATGTCGATGCCGCCCTGCATGTAAGCCAGCAGCGGGTCGAGGATCAGCAATTCCGCCTTTTGCGCGACGATATGCTTTTCGATCCAGCCCAGCGCCTCTTCCTCCAACCGAAAAAACTTCTTGGAAAAGGTGATGCGGGACAGATCGGCATTCATCCGCATCAGCCGCCGGACCAGCGTCGTTTCGGGGTCATCCTCCGCACTCATGAAGAGGACGTTGGCCGCTCTCGGCTTTTTCTGGCCCGGCAATCCCCGTCCGCTGGATACGGCCGCCGCCAGCTCGCAAAACAGAAAGGTCTTGCCAACGTTCGGATCGCCTTCGAGCAGGTTGATCGCCCCGCGCACGAAATAGGGTTCCCAGAGGAAATCCACGTCACGCGGCGTCACATTCGCCATAGTCTCGAACAGTTCATCGTCGGCAGGATCATAGCGCATGACACTCGATGCGATTCGTTCGATGTCCTTGTCTGGCAGCGGCGGACTGCAATGCGCCTCATTCACCGCATGGAGTGCGGTGACGATTACCTCGTCATCGAACCCCTGACGTCTGAATGACCCGGCTAAGCTCGTCAGGCGGTTATCGCGCGAACCTTTGCGGATAACGCCGTCGCTCGCCTGCGTCTTCTTCGGCTTGAGCGATCTGCTCCGCGCCAGAATGGCATTGAGCACCCGCCCCGGCAGCTTGGCGATAGGTGCTGCCGGTTCATCCGACCGATAACGCCCACCTTCGGGATGTGCGGACTCCGGGAGCAACACATAACCCGACGCAATGATGTCCAACTTAGGCTCCAAGCCGATCTTGCTTCCCCTGATCCGTCCAGCGTGGCGGAAATAGAGGTGCCGTCCATTGCGCGTGATCGTTTCACGCGTGGGAGGCAGAGGTTCGAAACGTTTCAGCGCCGCCTCTCCTTCTGGTCCGTCCACGTCAATAATGAGAACCGGCGATGCCTTCGCCACAGCCCCAAGATTGATCGACGGATCTTCGCTCAGCCATTGCTTGACGATCAAGGCTTCCTCGGTCGCGCTATCCGCCCCGCTGGCACAAAAGCGTGTGTCAGGCACCTTGGAGCGGGGTTGCAGCGCGACGACACGCATGGATGCTTTCAGGGCGGCTTGCGCCGCCCCGAATTTACGTTTGGCCAAACGCGTGAGCTCAATCTTGCTCATCGTCGGCCTCCTCAGCTTCGCCAGCGTTCTCGCTTGTGTCGCCAGCTTCTTCGGCTTCGACCGCGATCCGATAGGTCACATGTTGCCCGCGATTGTCCGGGTCTGGCGCGTGAAGATAGAGATATCCAAGGAATCGCGTCATGCGTCGCCTCCCTCGGAATCATCACGAACCGCTCCTGCGCGCTTCACCTCCACCTGAACCAAATCCATGATGCGCGTTATGGCTCCGGTGGTCCCCAGCCATTGCCGTATGTCCTCAAACGGAAGATTGGTCTCAAACCCCATCCGTTCTTCGGTCTTCTCGATCTCGGTTCCACAGCATCGACACGTGGAGATTACTTCGAAGTCGATGTGCACCACATTGTTGATAAGCGGCTCACCAAAGCCGATCTTTTCACCCCTGTAATCGAAGATCATCACGCCACCTCCCGCAACGCGGCAAGCGCATCGATATGGGCGTGGATTTCCGATGCGAGCCAGGCGACGCTGTGAGCGCCTATGCGGACGCGCTTGGGGAATTTCCCGGCCGCTTCCAGCCGCAACATGGTGGAATTGGACAGATTGATCCCAAGGCGCACCAAATGCTTGCGCGTGTATAGCAGGCGGCGATCCGCCGCTCGAACAGGCAGTTCTGACATTAAATTATCCCTTCATCTTCAATGATAAAGGGTGCGCACCCTCGAACTCTGACGTCGTGCATGTTTGTGCCGCATCCTGCGCCGACCTGCCATCGAAGGTCTTGACGATCTCAGCCCGATCCGGGCCGAAGCGTCACACGCCCATTCTGACCAATTCCTTGAAATGGTCCTCAAGCTGCGGTTTGGCCTCACGGGTAATCTCGACATAGGCGAGTTTCACTGCCGCGAAGAAGGGTGAGACATTGCCTTTGCCGTTCCCATCATCGACACCGGTATAAGATCGCTGAACGTCGAGATTGGGCGCGTGGCGGCGAACCACCTGCGCGATCCAGAAGAGGAATTCGCGGCGCATCTCAATATTGTGGCTGAAATGCCGGGACTCGGAACGGGCGGTAAGATCGTCGCGCAAATCGGCCGCGAACCGTTCCAGCCGCGCGAGGCTCTCAGCTAAGGAATACCGCTCATCCGCCGCCAAAGCCGATGCATGATTTTCCGGATACTGCGCGAATTTCGGATCGTCAGCCAGTGCGTTGCGCAATATCTCGACCGGGTTGAGTATCTGCTGTTGCAACCACCGCGCCCGCTTGGAGAGAGACATGTCATCAGGGCCATGGTCGAAGCTGGAAGGCGTGGAATCGATAATCGCGCGAATGCGTTCACCGACCGCTAGGAAATCTCGACGCGCCGCCTCGACCTTATCGTCTAACCCGAGATGCCCCGACAGCTTGCGCATTGCCGCGTCACCAAACATCTCCGGCCATGGCAGATACATGATGTTCCTTACTGCTCCTCAGTTGCGCGAAAAGCGCTATATGTTTGGGCTCAATTCCGCGAGCCGCTGCCCCCACATCTCCAATGCCTCGCGCTTTTCATCGGCATAGTTATGCCGGTTATACACCGCCGCAACGCCTGACACGATGCCGCTGACATGATTTAGAATCTTCTCGGTCACAGCTTGCGTAACTCCCAACTTGGCAAGGTTGGTCGCAGCGGTTCGGCGCAGGTCATGGTAGCGCCAGTCCGAGGTTTCGGATTCGGCGGAGAGGCGGCGAAGCCACTTCGAATAGCCGCTGACAGGCGTTTGGCGCGTGGTCGTGAAGACGTAATCGCAATCGAGGAAGCGCGGAACCTCATTAAGGATTTCGAGCGCGAAGGTGCTGAGCGGCACATAATGCTTCTTGCCGTTCTTGGCGCGCTCGGCAGGGATCACCCAAAGCTTCGCCTCGATATCGATTTCGCTCCAGCGCATCTCGGTCAGTTCGCCCCGGCGTTGCGCGGTCGCCAGCAGCATGGGAACGATCTGTCGAAACGGATAGACCTCGTTGCGGCACGCTCGCAGAATGCGAACCAACTCATCGTCGTTCAATACGCGCTCGCGGGACACCTCTTTGGTGGGAGGTTTCACGCCGGCGATCGGGCTGACTTCGAGAATTCCGCGTTCGATACACCAGTTGAACAGCTTGCGGATATGCGAGAGGATGCGGTTGGCCTGATAGCCTGCTCCCCGCTCGATGGCTGCGTCCATCAATTCCAATATGTCGTACCGCTTGATCTCGCGGATATCGCGCTGGCCATGCGCGCTTATGAATTCCTGTTCCAGTATGCGCTCAGCTTCGCGCCAACTCTTGTTGCGGGTCTGCGCATATAAGCGGATGAACTCGCGGCAGACGGTCTCGACCTTCGTGTCGGGTCTGCGCCGCCGCTTGGTTGGGTCGATCCCTTCATCGGCCTGCCGGAGTAAATCGATTGCCTTCTCGCGGGCCGTTGCCAATGACAGGCGCGGATAGACGCCAAGCGTGACCCGCTTCTGTTCAAGGCCAAATCGGAACTTGACGGAGAAGACCTTTCGCCCGTTCTCCGAAACCCGAACGCTCAGGCCGGGACAGTGAAGATCATGGACGTCATATCGTTTTTCTTTGCCCTTGAGGGCATCGAGCGTCTTTGCAGTCAGGGCTTTCTTCATGTGTCATCCTTTCGAATGACACCTCAATAATCACGGAAATCAGCCAATCTCAAAGGAATTCCTGATCTACGGAGGACATGGATCAGGAAAGAGCAACGCGGCGCAATCTAAGAATATGCCCTGACAACCGGGGGGTGGTTTAGATCGATTTTTCGTACCGATGCTCAGACCAAGCGTCGCGACACTGTTTCTCGATTTTGGGTCTCATGCGATCGAATGATGGTCAGCTATCAGCCGATATCCACGTTGAGATGGTAGCGCGCATAACGCCGTTCGCCCGTGCGTATGAGGGCTTCCAAGTCGACCAGTTCGGAAAGATCGCGGGTGGCCGTCGCGGGGGCCGCATCGGTGATCGTCCGGTAGTTGTGCGCACTGAGCCCGCCTTTGAAGCCATCGGGACCTTCGGCAAACATGCGCAACAACGCCTTCTCCTGCCGCGCGTTGATCCGGTTTCGAAGGCGATCGAACATGCGGGTCTTTTCTATGAGGAAGCGGATACGTGCGATCGTCCTCGTTTGGGCTTCAAGCACGATGTCGGCAAACCAACCGAGCCAACCATCAATCTCGTTGGTCGCGCTCGCGCGCTGGAGTTCCGCATAATAGGCTTTGCGATGCCGGTTGATGGTCTCGGCAAGTGCGGTCAGCGTCGGCGCTTCAAGAGCCTGTGCAAGTGCCTTCTCGGCGATCGCCCGCCCAATGCGCCCGTTTCCATCTTCAAACGGATGGATCGATTCAAACCATAGATGTGCAATCCCGGCGCGCGTGATCGCTGAAAGGGGCTTGGCTCCTGCCGGTGCGCTATCGTTGAACCATTGGATGAACGCCTGCATCTCGGCGGGCACGCGATCCGAAGGCGGCGCCTCATAGTGGACGCGCGGCGCATGGAGCGCACCGGAGACGATCTGCATCGCGTCAGTATGCGTCCGGTACGAGCCGACCTCGTTGATGTCCCTGCGGCCGTTCATCAGCATCTTGTGCCAATCGAACAATTGGCGATTGGTCAGCGGCTGGGCGTAGCTCTGATAGAGGTCAGCCATAAGTTCCGCCGCCCCGGCTTCGGCGGCATTCGCGCGGCGTTGGGATACGGCAAATCCAAGCTGCTTGGCGATCGAGGATTGCACGCTGGCACGATCGAGCACCTCTCCCTCGATCGCTGAACTCTCGACCATCTCCTGCGAGATAAGCTCGATTGCAAAGCCGCGCTGGGCTTCGCCGTCCAGATGATGCAAGGTGCCGATGACGACCCCGGCCCCTTTGAGGAATTGCGCTTCCGCCGATTGGAGGCGTGCGGCATCGAAGCGGAAATTCGGCCAATCCGGTTGTTGCCAGTTCCAGCGCATGATCGATCGACAACCTTTCTATCGATCACAATATACGCATTAAATGATTTATAAAACATCTTCCTATCGATCATTGCGCTGCATGAGACGCGGGGCAATGGGACATGGGATTTTTCCTGACGGAGCAGGCAGCGATCGATATGACACTGGCGACCGGCATCGTGCTCAATAAAAGCCCGACCTTCTCCCACCATCCGATACCCAAAAAATCAACGATCTTCCGTTGGGGTCCCAAGCGGGTATCGGGCGCTTAAGATTGGGTGCAAGAGCCTGAAACGGCCTCGGACAAATTGCTTACCCAAAGAGTCGAAAAATCATTGACTAGCGGACGAGATGCTGCGATATGGAGCGATCTAAGTTAGTGAAAAGATTGACTTTTAATCAGTAGGTCGCTGGTTCGAATCCAGCAGGGCTCACCACCCCGTCGGCACGGGGTTGCCTTCAATCCCGCTTCATTAGGGTGTATCGACATTCAGAAGATGGCGAGCCGAAAATGGTGATTTTCCGTGACCCGGCGCGCAGCCTACTCAAAGTAGGTGAGCACCGGAAGCATGGAAATTGAAGCGAGGCACGTGACTCGCTTCAACCATTTGCAGGGCGTCAGGGCGGAATGTCGATACACCCTAGACCGCCTTGATCACCAGCGCGGCAAAGCACCATATTTCTATCGAAACCAGCAGGCCGAACAAGATGCCGAACATGGCGTCAGGCTTCAAAGCGTCGTCCATCTGCCCTCTCCATTTCTTTCTGCAAGATGAACGACTTAACCATGCATCTGGTTCCCGGAGCGTTTCGACGCATGTATCTATCTGCATTTTGGAGGGTTCGCCTCGCGGCTCCTCGTTGCATGCTGAGCGCGGCGGCGCTCGATAATCTAGCTCTACGGCCGGTCGCCGGCGCGAACCCGCCCGCCGCTTTCCCGTTCAGCGGGAATGGGCAGGACCGTTCGGGCGGGGACGCGCACGGCGCCGAAATCCCGCGGCTGGTCGTCGCCATTGATGAGGATGGTGAAGCCAGATCGCCGGAACCGCATGGCCAGGCAGCGGCGATCCGCATCCTCCCATTGCGCGACGGTCATGGGCCGACCCTGCTCGTCCAGCCACTCCATGTCGTCTTCCGACAGCCAGCCCGTGTCGCTGAAATCCGGCGCGGACGCCCGCAGGCCGGCGAGCGCGAAGGCATGCGCCTCAATCTCGCGGTCGCGCCCCTGCCAGTCGAGCCAGCCGATCGCATTATCCTGCGCATAGGCATTGTTGTTGCCCATCTGCGTCCGCCCGAACTCATCGCCGGCGGTCAGCATGATCGTGCCGCGGGAGCAGAATAACGTGCCGAGCAGCGCCTTGACGTCGCGCCGCCGCGCCGCCTGAATGGCCGGATCGGCGCTGGCGCCTTCGACGCCGTTGTTCCAACTGAAATTCTCGCCATGACCGTCACGGTTATGCTCACCATTGGCTTCGTTGCGGCGATGTTTATAGGCGGTCAGGTCCGCCAGCGTGAAGCCGTCATGCGCCGCCAGGAAATTGACGGTCCGCGTCGCCGCAGCGCCATGGAAAATGTCGGACGATCCCGCGAGCCGGGTCGCCAGCGCGCCGATCATGCCGCGATCCCCGCGCCAGAAACGGCGCATGTCGTCGCGATAGCGGTCGTTCCATTCCAGCCACCGTTCCCCGAACCGGCCGAGCTGATAGCCGCCGGGGCCGATGTCCCACGGTTCCGCGATCAGGACGCGGTCGGACAGCAGCGGATCGTCGCGCATCGCCCTCAGCAAGGGCGCTTCGCTGTCGAAACCCGTCGGCAGGCGTCCCAGAGCGGGAGCGAGGTCGAAGCGGAAGCCGTCCACGCCCGCCGCGCCGACGAAATGGCGCAGCGAATCCAGTATCAGCCGCTGCGCGACGGGATGGTTGCAGTCGATGCTGTTGCCCGTGCCCGTGTCGTTGATCAGGCGGCCGTCGGCTTCATGCCGGAAATAGCTGCGCGCATCCAGGCCGCGAAGCGACAGGGTCGGCCCCTCCCGGTCGCTTTCCCCGTCATGATTATAGACCATGTCCAGGATCACGCCGATGCCGGCCGCATGCAGCGCGTCCACCGCGCCGCGCAGTTCCGCCATGCCGCCGGGCGCGAGGCGGGGATCGAGCGCGAAATAGCTGACCGGATTATAGCCCCAGGCGTTGCGCAGCCCCAGCGGCCCCAGATGCCGTTCGTCGATCCAGGCGTTGATCGGCATCAGTTCGACGGCGGAGACATGCAGGCGGCGCAGATGTTCGATCACGGCGGGATGGCCGAGCGCGGCTATGGTGCCGCGCCGCGCCTCCGGAATGTCGGGATGCAACATGGTGAAGCCGCGGACCTGCACCTCGTAGACCAGCCCGCCGGGGCGGAAGACCGGCGGTTCCAGGGCCATCATGGGAAAGGGCGGCGTCACCACCCCCTTGGGCATCAAGGCTGCCGTGTCCCCGCCCTCGCCGCGTGGCGCGGCCAGCATCGGATCATAGGCGAACGGCCGGTCGATGGCGGCGGCATAGGGATCGAGCAGCAGCTTGTCCGGGTCGAACCACAGCCCGGCGTCCGGATGATGGGGCCCGTCGGCGCGCAGGCCATAGCGATCGCCCTCCCCCACGCCCGGCGCATCGACGGACCAGATTCCATCAACGTCCCGCGTCATCGGCAGGCGCGTCTCGCGATCCTGGCCGTCGAACAGGCACAGCCAGAGCCGGTCGGCATCGGGCGCGTGGACGCGGAAACGGGTTCCGCGTTCGTGCATGTCCGGACCCAGCGGACTCATGCGCCGGTCTGGATCAGGGTGCGGAACAGTTCCGCATAGCGCGCCGCGCTATGGGTCCAGGAAAAGTCGGCGCGCATGCCGGCGCGCTGCATCGCCTGCCATGTCGGCCGATGCGCATGAAGGCGGATGGCGCGCGCGATCGCGCCGTGCAGCGCCAGCGGATCGGACGGGGGGAAGACGATGCCGGTCGCCGCGCCCGCGCCGACGGCAGCTTCATTGGCGTCGATCACCGTGTCCGCCAGCCCGCCGACACGCGCCACAACCGGCACGCATCCATAGCGGAGGCCGTAAAGCTGGGTCAGGCCGCAGGGTTCGAAGCGGGAGGGGATCAATATGGCGTCGGCGCCCGCCTGCATCAGATGCGACAGCGGCTCGTCATAGCCGATCCGCGCCCCAACCCGGCCGCGATGCCGGTCCGCCGCCGCCAGGAACGCGCCCTCCAGCGGATGGTCGCCAGATCCCAGCAGCGCCAGCTTGCCGCCCAGGCCCACCAGATGGTCAATGGCGTCCATCACCATGTCCATGCCCTTCTGCCAGGTGAGGCGGCTGACGATGATGAAGATCGGCGTATCGTCGCGGTCAAGGCCGAACTGGGTTTCGAGGGCGCGGCGGCTGGCGCGGCGCCCGCCCAGCGCGCGCGCGCTGAAGGGCCTGGGGATCAGGAGATCGGCGGCGGGATCCCATATCGCGGTGTCGACGCCGTTCAATATGCCGTGCAGCCTGTCGGCCCGGCCGTTGATCAGGCCGTCCAGCCCCATGCCGTGCATCGGAGAACGGATTTCGTCGGCATAGGTGGGGCTGACGGTGGTGATGGCGTCGGCGGAGACAAGCCCTGCCTTCAGATAGCCGGTGCCGCCATAATATTCGACCCCGTCGACGCCCCAGGCTTCGGGCGGCAGGCCCAGTTGGGGGAAGATGTCCGCGCCGAAACGCCCCTGAAAGGCCAGGTTGTGGATCGTCACCACCCTGGGCACGGCATGGGCCGGGCCGAAGCGCATATAGGCGGCGGTCATCGCCGCCTGCCAGTCATGCGCATGGACCAGGTCGGGCCGCCAGCCCTTCACCCCTTCGGCCGCCATGTCCGCCCCCACGCGGGACAGGGCGGCAAAGCGTTTCCAATTGTCGGGCCATTCGCCGCCGCCCGCATCGCCATAGGGGCCGCCTTCCCGCGCGAAGAAATCCGGCGCGTCCAGCACCAGCAGGTCAAGCTCGCCCAGCCTCGCCCCCAGCACCGCCGCCGGCGCCCCGAACAGCGCGTCATAGCGGCGCAGCGGCTTCGCCTTGCCCAGGCGCGAAAGAACCGCCGGATAGCCCGGCACCAGCGTCCTGACCCCTATGCCTTGCCCCGCCAGCGCGCCGGGCAAGGCGCCCGCCACGTCGGCCAGTCCCCCGGTCTTCACCAGCGGATAGATTTCCGACGCGACCGAAAGAACCCGCATCGCCATTCCCCCGCCCAAGATTCAGTCCGCCAGCCGTTCGATCATATATTGGGTGATCAGCGTCACGCCGCCTTCGGTCCGTCGGAAACGCTGCGCGTCATGTTCCGGATGTTCCCCCACGATCAGGCCGGGCGGGACGATCACGCCCGAATCCAGCACGCATTTATGCAGCCGCGCCCCGCGCCCGATCACGCAGTCGGGCATGATGACGCTCTCCGTCACGGAGGAGAAGCTGTGCGTGCGCACCCCGGTGAACAGCAGGCTGCGGTGGAGCGACGATCCCGACACGATGCACCCGCCCGCGATCAGGGATGATGTGGCCGAACCGCGCCGCCCCTCCTCATTATGCACGAACTTGGCGGGCGGGGTGACTTCGGAATAGGTCCAGAGCGGCCAGCTCCGGTCGTAGAGGTCGAGCGACGGCACCACGTCGGTCAGGTCGATATTCGCCTGCCAATAGGCGTCGATGGTGCCGACGTCGCGCCAATAGGGCACGGGTTCGCTTTCGGCGCGGACGCAACTGCTGGAAAAGCGGTGGGCGACGGCCTTGCCATGCTTGACGATGTGCGGGATGATGTCGCCGCCGAAATCGCGCTTGCTGTCCGGATCGTCAGCGTCGCGGCGCAGTTCCTCGATCAAAAGGGCCGTGCGGAAGACGTAGATGCCCATGGACGCCAGCGCCATGCCGGGGCTGCCGGGAATGTGCGGCGGCTTCTTCGGCTTTTCGACGAAGGCGGTGACCACGTCCTGCTCGTCCACATGCATGACGCCGAAGCCGCTGGCTTCCTTCACCGGCACCTCCATGCAGCCGATGGTGACGTCCGCGCCGCTGTCGACATGCTGCTGGAGCATCAGTTCATAGTCCATCTTGTACACATGGTCCCCCGCCAGGATGACCATATATTCCGGCGCATAGCTTTCGATGATGTCGATATTCTGGAACACGGCGTCGGCCGTGCCCTCATACCACTGGCTTTCCGACACGCGCTGGCTGGCAGGCAGGATGTCGAAGCTCTCGTTGCGTTCCGTGCGAAAGAAGTTCCAGCCGCGCTGGAGATGCCGGATCAGCGAATGCGCCTTATATTGCGTCGCGACGCCGATGCGCCTGATGCCGCTGTTGAGCGCGTTCGACAGCGCGAAATCGATGATCCGCGCCTTGCCCCCGAAATGCACCGCCGGCTTGGCGCGGCGGTCGGTCAATTCGGCCAGGCGACTGCCCCTGCCCCCGGCCAGTACATAGGCCATGGCGTCGCGGGCGATCGGCTGGTGTCTTGGCTGCATCGCCCTCTTCTCCTTCATGCTCGCGAGCGCTTGGTTTCCGCCCGTCGGTTTCAATAGTCCAGTTCCAGCATCAACGTCGCGAGCGGCGGAATGGTGACATTGGCCCATCCTTCCTCATCGGCGGTGACGATCCCCATATTGCCCGCGCCGCTGCCGCCATAGTCGGCGGCGTCGCTGTTGACGATCTCTCGCCAGCGGCCGCCGGAGGGCAGGCGCATGCGGTAGCCGTGGCGCAAGGCCGGCGTGAAGTGGCTGATGACGACGATGGGCGACAGGCCGGGCGCGCGCCGGACCCAGGCGAAGACCGAGTCCGCCGCCGCGTCGACCAGCACCCATTCGAAGCCCTCCGGCTCGCAATCGCGGGCATGCAAGGCGGGATGGGAGCGGTAGAGGCGGTTGAGGTCGCTCACCAGCAACTGCACGCCCCGGTGCGGCGCGTGATCGAGCAGGTGCCAGTCGAGCGCCCGCGCCTCGCTCCATTCGGCCCGCTGGGCGAATTCCTGGCCCATGAACAGCAGCTTCTTGCCCGGATAGCCCCACATCATGGCGTAATAGGCGCGCAGGGTCGCGAATTTCTGCCAGTCGTCGCCGGGCATCTTGTGCAGCAGGGACGCCTTGCCGTGCACCACCTCGTCATGGCTGAGCGCCAGCACGAAATTCTCCGTAAAGGCGTAGAGCAGGCCGAAGGTGATGTCGTCATGATGATGGGCGCGGTGCACCGGATCGCGCGCCAGATAGCGCAGCGTGTCGTGCATGAAGCCCATATTCCACTTGAAACCGAAGCCCAGGCCCCCTTCATGGACGGGGTGGGACACCTTCGGCCAGCTCGTCGACTCCTCGGCAATGGTCATGACGCCGGCATGGGTGCCGTAGAGCGCCTTGTTCATCTGCCGCAGGAAATCGACCGCCTCCACATTCTCCCGCCCGCCCTGGCTGTTGGGAATCCACTCCCCTTCCTTGCGGCTGTAATCGAGGTAGAGCATCGAGGCGACGGCGTCGACGCGAAGCCCGTCGACATGGTAGCGCTCCGCCCAGAAGAGGGCGTTGTTGACCAGATATTGCGCCACCTCCCGCCGGCCGAAATTGTAGATCGCCGTGTTCCAGTCGGGATGGAAGCCCTTGCGCGGATCGGCATGCTCATAAAGGGCGGTGCCGTCGAAATGGGCCAGCCCATGGGCGTCGGTCGGGAAATGGGCAGGCACCCAGTCGAGGATGACGCCTACCCCCGCCCGGTGCGCGCCGTCGACGAAGCGGGCAAAGCCCTCCGGATCGCCGAAGCGGGCGGTCGGCGCGTAAAGCCCTGTGGTCTGATAGCCCCAGCTTGGATCATAGGGATATTCGCTGATCGGCAGGAATTCGATATGGGTGAAGCCCATGCCGACCACATAGGGGATCAGTCGGGGGGCCAGCGCGTCCCAGCTGAGGAAATTCCCATCCTCGCCGCGCTGCCAGGAGCCGGCATGCACCTCATAGACGGAAATGGCTTCGCGGCGCGGATCGGCCCTTTCCCAATAGGCGCGGTGGCGCTCGTCGCCCCAGTCATGGGCCGGGACCGCCGCCACGATGGAGGCTGTCGCGGGCCGCAATTCGGAACGAAAGGCGAAGGGGTCGGCCTTTAGCGGCAGGACTTTCCCGTCAGGCCCGACGATCTCATATTTATAGGCGCTGCCCACCCCCACTTCGGGCAGGAAGATTTCCCATATTCCCGCATCCTGCCGCCGCCGCATCGGCGCCCGGCGACCATCCCAGCGGTTGAAGTCGCCCACCACCGACACCCGCGTCGCGTTGGGCGCCCATACCGCGAAATGCGTGCCCGCCACCCCTTCATGGGTGATGAGGTGCGCGCCCATCTTGTCGAACAGCCGGGCATGAGACCCTTCGGCAAAATAATAATCGTCCATCGGCCCCAGCACCGGGCCGAAGCTGTAGGGATCGACCAGCGCATATTCGCCGCCATCGGCATAGGTCGCCCGATAGCGCAGCGGCTGGCGCTTGCGCAGGGCGACCTTGCCGAAGAACAGCCCCGCCGGATGGACCCGATCCAGCGCGCCGACCGCCCTGCCGTCCAGCCTGCATGCCTCGACGCTCACCGCATCGGGCAGGAAGACGCAGGCGGTGAAACCCTTTTCCGCCGGATGGACGCCAAGCGTCGCGAACGGATCGTCCTCCCGCCCCTCCAGCAGGCGGGCGATCTGTTCCGGGGTCAGGCCCACGCTAGATACGGCCCCCCGTCAAACCGGCACTTTCCAAATGTCCGTCGCATATTCCCTGATCGTGCGATCCGACGAGAACCAGCCCATGCGCGCGACATTGTGGATCGCCTTGCTCGCCCAGAGCGCCTGGTCCTGCCATATCCCGTCCACCCTGCGCTGCGCGGCGGAATAGCTGTCGAAATCGGCCGCGACCATGAACCAGTCATGGTCGTAGATGCCCTGCACCAGATCCCTGTAGCGTCCCGGATCGTCGGGGGAAAAGACGCCGCTCGCGATCGCGTCCAGCGCCTGGCCCAGTTCGCGGCTCTGGCCGATCACCTCGCGAGGGTCGTAGCCATGGGCGCGCCGTTCGTTCACCTGCGCGGCGGTGAGGCCGAAGATCACGATATTCTCCTCCCCCACATGGTCGCGCATCTCGACATTGGCGCCGTCCAGCGTGCCGATGGTGAGCGCGCCGTTGACCGCGAACTTCATGTTGCCGGTGCCCGACGCCTCCATGCCGGCGGTCGAAATCTGTTCGGACAGGTCGGCGGCGGGGATCATCATTTCCGCCAGCGACACATTGTAATTGGGCACGAACTGCACCTTCAGCAGGCCCTGAACCGCCGGGTCGTGATTGACCGCCCGCGCCACGTCGCCCGCCAGCTTTATGATCAGCTTGGCGTTATGATAGCTGGGCGCCGCCTTGCCGCCGAACAGCTTGACCCGCGGCACCCAGTCCTTCTCCGGATGCGAGCGTATCTGGTCGTAGAGCGACACCGCCTCGATGATGTTGAGCAACTGCCGCTTATATTCGTGGATGCGCTTGATCTGGATGTCGAACAGGGCGGAAGGATCGATCCGGGCGTTGACCCGCTGGCGCAGCAGATCGGCGAGCGCCACCTTGTTGGCGCGCTTGACGGCCAGGAATTTCTCCTGAAAGGCGCTGTCGTCGGCGAAGCGATCCAGTTCCCGCAGCGCTTCGGGATCGTCCATGAAGCGGTCGCCTATCGCCTCGCGGACCAGTTCGAACAGCCCGTGATTGCACTGCATCAGCCAGCGGCGGAAGGTGACGCCGTTTGTCTTGTTGTTGATCCGCGCCGGGTAGAGGCGGTGGAAATCGGCGAACACCGTTTCCTTCATGAGTTCGGTGTGCAGCGCCGACACGCCGTTGACGCTGTGCGATCCGGCGAAGGCCAGATTGCCCATGCGCACCCGCCGCTCTCCCCCCTCGTCGATCAGGGAGATGGCGCCGATCGCCCGGTCGTCGAACTGGCCCGACCGCCGCGCCTCGCCCAACAGGCGGCTGTTCACCGCATAGACGATCTGCATGTGCCGGGGCAGCAGCCGTTCGAACAAGGGCACCGGCCAGCTTTCCAGCGCTTCGGGCAGCAGCGTGTGATTGGTGTAGCTGAACGTCCGGCGGGTGATGTCCCACGCTTCGTCGAAATCGACGCCGTGATTGTCGAGGAGGATGCGCATCAGCTCCGCGACGGCGACGGCCGGATGGGTGTCGTTGAGCTGGATCGCCGCCTTGTCCGGCAGGGTGCGGATGTCCCCGAAATATTGGATATGCCGCCTGACGATGTCCTGCAGCGAAGCGGAGGAGAAGAAATATTCCTGCCGCAGCCGCAATTCCTGCCCCGCGGGCGAACTGTCGGCGGGATAGAGCACCCGCGTCAGCGCCTCCGCCCTGTTGCTTTCGGTCAGCGCGCCCAGATGGTCGCCGGCGTTGAAGCGGTCGAGCAGGATCGGGTCGATCGGCTGCGCCTCCCACAGGCGCAGCGTATTGACCCGCTTGCCCCGCCATCCCGCGATCGGCGTGTCATAGGGCGTGGCGATGACCCGCTCGGCCGGGCGCCAGCGCATCTGGTGCTGGCTGGCGTCCTCATTCTCCGACGGGTCGACCCGCCCGCCGAAGCCGATCTCATAGCTCGCCTCGCGCCGTTCGAATTCCCAGGGATTGCCGTGGGTCAGCCAGGTTTCGGGCAGTTCCACCTGCCAGCCGTCCGAAATCTCCTGCCGGAACATGCCGTTCACATAGCGTATGCCATATCCATAGGCGGGCACGTCGACCGTCGCCATGCTCTCCATGAAGCAGGCCGCCAGCCGGCCCAGGCCGCCATTGCCCAAAGCCGCGTCCGGCTCCAGCGCGGCGATGATGTCGATGTCGACGCCCAGCGAACTCAATGCCGCCTGCATGTCGTCCAGCATTTCCATGTTGGACGCCGCGTCGCGCATCAGCCGGCCGATCAGGAACTCCAGGCTCAGATAATAGACCCGCCGACCCTGCTGCTCATAGGTTTTCTCCGTGGAGGCGATCCAGGCGTCGATCACCCGGTCGCGAATGGCGAGGATCACCGCGTGCAGCCAGTCGTGCGGCTTGGCGGCCGTGGCGTTCTTGCCGATCCGATAGGTCAGCCGCTCGACGATCTCATGGGCGAGAACCTGTGGATCGACCTGCCGCGGGGCGGGCTTGGGGAGGGTGGTTTGGCCTTTCAGGTTCATAAATGCGCCCCTTTCGCCTTCGAGTCCGGGCGCGATGATGGCACGCCCTCCCGACGCTCGCAAACAGCAAATTTTGCAGCGCAGCAATTAATCGGCCCGGCTTTCGATGATGGCGTTGCGAATACCCTGCCTCAACTCGCGACGAACCGGATGGATGCTGGAGGGAAAATGCTGGGTCATGAAAATGCCGATCAGCCGCTCCGCCGGATCGATGAAGAAGAAGGTCGAGAAGACGCCCCCCCAATAATATTCCCGCGTCCGCAGGTCCGTCGCGAAGCCGAGGCCGAAACCGACGCCCGCATAGTCCGCCTCGCTGAACATGGAGGAGGACAGGCTGGAAAGGTCGGCCCCGCCCGGCAGGTGATTGGCGTGCATCGCCGCGACCGTTTCCGGCTTCAGCAGCCGCGCGCCGTCCAGTTCGCCGCCGCGCAGCAGCATCCGGGCGAAGCGGTGGTAATCGGCGACGGAGGAAATGAGGCCCCCGCCGCCCGAACGCAGCCTGAGCGGCCTGCGCCACCCGCTGCGGGCTCCCCTGTCGTAAAGCGACAGCGTGCCGTCCGGTGCCCATTGCCAGGCGTCCGTCATCCGCTCCATCCGGTCGTCCGGCAGTTCGAAGAAGGTGTCCGGCATGCCCAGCGGATCGAAGATGCGCTCCCGGAAGCAGCGCTCCAGGTCCAGGCCGGCCAGCCGCTCCACCACGACGCCCAGCACGTCGGTGGACACAGAATAATTCCAGCGCTCGCCCGGCGAAAATTCCAGCGGCAACGCGGCGAGGGCGGCGATGAACTCGTCGGAACCGCGCTTCTGCTGGAACTCGTCGAGGCCAAGATCGCGGTAGCGCGCATCGATGGCGGTCTGTCGCTGCAAGCCGTAGGTAAGGCCGGACGTGTGGCGCAGCAGGTCGATCATCAGCATCGGCCGCCGCATCCGCCCGCTTCCATCGGCGCCGACGGCAAGGTCGGCGAATTCCGGCAATATGTTCGTCACCGGATCGTCCAGCGCCACCAGCCCCTGCTCCACCAGCATCATGAAGGCGACCGACGTCACCGGCTTGGTCATGGAGGCGATGCGGTAGAGCGCGTCCTCGGCCAGCGGCTCTCCCGTCGCCCGCGCAATGCCGCTGTGGACCGACATGATCGGCTGCTCGTCCCGCGACACCAGCAAGTGCATATGGGGCAGCTTGCCGGGCGCGACATAGCGGTCGTGAAGGATGTCGGCCAACGCCTGCAATTTCCCGGCGTCCATGCCCGCCGCCTGCGCTGCCTCCGCGTCCACCCGCCCTGTAAGCTCCATCGATCCTCCTGCCGGCGCTCATCGACGTTCGCCCTTCCGTCATCCCAAGCCCGGGATGGCGGTCATGGGGCGAACTTCGAATGCAAGGCACTAGAACAGGCAGGCGCGCCCTGCAAATGCCATGCCCCTTCCGCTGCTTGCCCGTTGCAACCCTTCCGTCAGGCCATTATGCCAGCCCGCCTGATCCCACTGGACGCAAGTTCTTCATGGCTAACGGCCTTTCCGCCATATTCCTGCACAACCGGCCCGCCCTGCTGCGGTTCCTGCGCGCGCGCGGCGCGGGCGACGAGTCCGAAGACCTGTTGCAGGACATGTGGATGAAGCTGGAGGAGAAGGATCTGGGGCCGGTCGCCGATCCCCTCCCCTATCTCTACCGCATGGCGAACAACCTGATGCTCGACCGCTATCGGTCCGCCACCCGGCGGGAACGGCGCGAACAGGATTGGGCGGAGGGCGCGGGCGGCGTGATGGCCGACCCGTCGGAGGACGTCGCCGTCGACGAACGGCTGATCCTGAACGAGCGGCTGGAGGAGGCGCGCGCCGTGCTGCAATCCCTGGGGCCAAGGGTGGAACTGGTGTTCCGCCGCTTCCGCCTGGAGGGGGTCGGACAAAGGCTGATCGCGGAGGAACTGGGCGTCAGCCTCACCACCGTGGAGAAGGATCTGCAAAAGGCCTATCGCGCCATGATCGCCCTCAAGCGGAAAATGGATACGGAATGAGGATCGCGGCGGCGTCTGGCTCAGATGAGGGGCTGACATGAACAGGGCTGGAGCCATGATGAACGAGGAGGCGCTCGGATGGGTCATCCGCACGCGCGATCCTGAATTTACCGATTGGGAGGCCTTCACCGCGTGGCTGGAGGCCGATCCCGCGCATGCCCCCGCTTATGATGCGCTGATGGCGGCGGACAACGATCTGGCGGACATCGTTCCGGCCGAACCTGTCACCATCGCCACACCCGCCAACGACGCCGGACCGCGAGGCTGGAGGCCGATGCGCTGGCTGGCGGGGGGCGCGGTCGCGGCCGCGCTGGTCGGCGCGGTTTCGGTTGGCCTGATGAACCGGCCGGACATCTATACCGTCGCCACGCGGCCGGGCGAAACCCGCACCATCGCGCTGGACGAAGGCACCCGCGTCGAGATGAACGGCGGCACGACCATGCGCTTCGACCGGCATGACCCGCGTTTCGCGGCGCTCGACAGCGGCGAGGCGGCCTTCACCGTCCGGCATGACGCGAAAAACCCCTTCCGCGTGACCGTGGGCGACGCGCTGTTCGAGGATGCGGGCACCGTCTTCAACATCGTCCGCACCGGCAATGCGACGCGCATCGGCGTGTCGGAGGGCGAGGTCATCTACAATCCGAAGGCGGAAGCCATCGCCCTGCCCGCCGGCCGCGCCCTCATGGACGACGAGAACGGCCTGCGCGTCATGGACATCGCGCCCGACGCCGTCGCGAGCTGGCGTCAGGGCCGCCTTACCTACGCCAATGCCCCGGTGACGCAGATCAGCGCCGACATCGCCCGTTCATTGGGCGTCCGGCTCACCGCCACGCCCGGCGCGGGGGCGATGCGCTTCACCGGCACGATCCGCCTGCACCGCGACCCGGCGCGGTTCTTTGGCCAGGCGGCGCCGCTGATGGGCCTCAGCGCCGTCAGGCAGGGCGACGGCTGGCTGTTGAGGGAGGGGGATGGCCCGCCACGCTGACGTCCTGTTCGTCGCCGCCCTCGCCATGATGGCCGCTTCCCCTGGGCAAGCGGCGGAAAGACAGCAGATCAGCATCGCCCCCGGACGGCTGGGCGAGGCGGCGATAGCGCTCGGCCGCCAGACCGGCGCCAGCATCGGCATGTCGGACCAGTCGCTGGCGGGCATGGCCACTCCCGCCGTGGAGGGACGCATGACGGTGGAAGCCGCGCTCAAGCGGCTGGTCAAGGGCAGCGGCGCCAGCATCCGGCGGATCGACGCGACCACCTGGCGGATCGTGCGAGCGCCCGTCGCGCGCGAACAGCCCCGCGCCCGCATCGCCCAACCCGTTCCGCAAGCCGCGCCCGAACCGGCCGAGATCATCGTCACCGCGTCCAAGCGCGACATCCCGCTGCCCCGCTATGCCGGGATGGTCGATGCGGTGGGCAGCGACGCCTTCACCGCCGGGGAAGCGGCGGGCGGCACGGCCAGCCTGATCTTCCGCGTGGCGAGCCTCAGTTCCACCCATGCGGGCGCGGGCCGCAACAAGCTGTTCATCCGCGCCATCGCGGACTCCGGCGTTGCCGGACCGACCCAGGCGACGACGGGACAATATCTGGGCGACATGCGGCTCAACTATGCCGCGCCGGACCCGGACCTGCGGCTATACGACATGCAGGGCGTGGAGGTGCTGGAAGGGCCGCAAGGCACGCTCTACGGCGCGGGATCGCTGGGCGGCATCGTGCGCATGATCCCCAATGCGCCCAACCTGGTGCGCGCCGGCGGGCAGATCTCCGCCGGGCTCAGCGCGACGCAGCATGGCGATCCGGGCGGCGACCTGGCCGCGACGATCAACCTGCCGGTCGTGACGGAGAAGATCGCGCTGCGCGTCGTCGGCTATGGCGTGCAGGACGGCGGCTATATCGACGATGTGCTGCGCGACAGGCATGACGTCAACCGCATCCGCACCCATGGCGGCCGCGCCGCGCTGCGTTTCGCGCCGGACGAGGACTGGACCATCGACCTCACCGGGGTCTTCCAGCGGATCGAGGGCGACGATGCGCAATATGCCGCCAAGGAGATCGGCGACCTCAAGCGCGCCTCCGCCGTCGCCCAGCCCTATTCGTCCGACTATGCGCTCGCCAATCTGAGGGTGGAGCGGCAGTGGGACGATCTGCGCTTCGTCTCCTCCACCGGCTTCGTGCGCAACATATTGACGGAAAGCTACGACGCGACGCCCTATGAGATGGCCGGGGCGGACGCGCCCGCCGCCCTGTTCCGGCAAAGGAACAAGGTCGACATCTTCTCGACCGAAAACCGCATCGTCCGCGACCTGGACAATGGGCTGGGCTGGATATTGGGCGCATCCTATCTGGAAAGCACGTCCGATATTCAGCGCTCGCTGACTTCCTACGGCACGGACCTGATGCAGCCGCAGGTCATCCCCGGCGTGCCGATGTACGGGCGCGGCATGCCCGCCACATCGACCGGCGTGCACAACCGCATCCGGGAAGCGACGCTCTTTGGCGAGACCTCGTTCGAACCCATGCGCGGCGTGATCGCCACGGTGGGCGGCCGACTGACCAACAGCCGCCTGACGGGCGAGGTGCTGGACCCCATCGCCCTGTTGTCCCTGGCCGCCATCGCGAAGGCGGAGGCGCAGGCGAACCGGAGCGAGACGATCTTCCTCCCCTCCTTCTCCCTGCTGACGGACGCCCTGCCGGGAATGACCGTCTATGCCCGGTTCCAGCAGGGCTTCCGTCCCGGCGGGCTGGCGGTCGACGACCAGCATATCCAGCGGTTCCGCAACGACCGCGCGTCCACGCTGGAACTGGGCTTCCGCAGGGGCGTGCCGGGCGTCGATCCGGTCGCGCTCACCGGCAATCTCGCCTATACCAGGTGGCGGGACATCCAGGCCGACGTCACCGACCGGATCGGCATTCCCACCACCGCCAATATCGGGGACGGGCGCATCTACACGGTGGAGGGGCGCGTCGCCATCCGCCCCGCGCCGCGCCTGACGCTGGACGGCAGCATCATCTACAATGACAGCCGCCTCAGCCGCCCGGCGCAATTCCTGCGCCTGCTGTCCTATGAGGGGCAGTCGCTGAGCCTGCCCAATGTCGCCAATTGGGGCGGCCGCATCGGCTTCGACTATCGCGCGCCGGTGGGCGGGGAGATGCGGCTCCAACTCAGCGGCTCGGCCCGCTATGTCGGCAAGTCGCGGCTGGGCGTCGGGCCGCTGCTGGGCCGGGAACAGGGCGACTATGTGGACACGGCGTTCACCGCCGCGCTGACGCATGGGACGGTGCAATGGTCGCTGTCCCTTGCCAACCTGCTCGACAGCAGCGGCAACCGCTTCTCGCTGGGCACGCCCTTCGACCTCAGCGGGGATTATGTGACGCCGCTGCGTCCGCGCACTGTCCGGCTGGGGCTGGATTTCGCCTTCTGATCCTGCATCGCATTATTTTTAACGGACGGGACAGGCGTTCCCGCGCCGTCTTCGCCGCATGCGCGCTCATCGGAAAGAGGCGCGGCACGCAGAGGAGACATCATGCGCAATCTACTGGCCTGCACGGCCATCGCTCCCGTTCTGGCCGCCCTGTCGGTGGCCGATGCGGCGGCGGAAACCACCATCGGTTCCTCCACCACCACCGCCGTCCGCACCTCGACCGTCGCCAATGGCGCCGCCGATGACGTGACGGTCAGTTCCGCAGGATCGATCACCCTGACCGGCGGCACCGCCATCACCCAGGACAGCAACAACAAGGTCGGCAATGCCGGCACGCTGAAGATTTCGGGAGCGGACGGCGCGACCGGCATTCGCGCCGTCGCAGGCACCAGCGGCACTATCAGCCATAGCGGCACGATCACCCTGGACGAGGATTATACGCCCGCCGATGACGACAAGGACGGCGACCTGGACGGTCCCTTCGCCAAGGGTTCGAACCGCAACGGCATCTGGGTCCAGTCGGGCGCGGCGCATGTGGGCAATATCGACAGCAGCGGCACCATCACCATTGAAGGCAATCAGTCCGCCGGCATCCGCATCGACGCGCCGCTGACCGGCAATCTGTCGACCAGCGGCTCCACCAGCGTGGTGGGCGACAATAGCCATGGCGTGCTCGCCAATGCGGTCGCCGGCAATGTCACCATCCGCGGGACGACGGCGGTCACGGGCGCCAACAGCACCGGCCTCGCCCTGCAGGGGGACGTGACCGGAGCGGTGAAGATCCAGGGAACGATCACCAGCACCGGCTATCGCTATATTTCGCGTCCGAGCGACGTTTCCAAGCTGGACGCGGACGATCTGCTTCAGGGCGGATCGGCGGTGACGATCGCCGGCAATGTCACGGGCGGCGTCATCTTCGACATTCCGCCGACGCTCGACAGCAGCAAGCCCGACGTCGACAATGACGGGCTGACCGACGCCAGCGAAGGATCCGCCAATATCATCGCCTACGGCTCCGCCGCCGCCGTGCGGATCGGTTCGGCCACGGCGGCCACGACCATCGGTCCGGTGGCCGCGGACAGTTCCGGCTATGGCCTGATCGTCAAGGGGGCGATCACTGGACAGGGCGTCTATAACGGCGTCAGCGCCAATGGCCTGGCCATTGGCGGGCTGGGCGGCGACGTCACGCTGACAAAGGGCCTGCTGGTGTCTGGGTCGGTCGGCGCGGCGTCCTATGACAACAATGCGACGGCCATTCGCCTGGGCAGCGGGGCCACGGCAGACACCATCCAGGTGGGCGGCGCGGTGAGCGCGACCGGATCCAGCGTCGCCGGCACGTCGGCGCGCGCGCTGGTGATCGACGCGGGCGCGACGAGCCGCGCCATCGTCAACAGCGGCGCCATCTCCGCCACGGCGCTCAGCAGCAAGGACGGCGCGGCCGTCGCCATCCTCGATTCCTCCGGCACGGTGGCGTCGCTGTCCAACAGCGGCACCATCTCCGCGACTGGGGGCAAGAGCGGGTCGAACGTCGCCGTCGATCTGAGCGCCAACGGCAGCGGCGTCACCCTGACGCAGTCGCTTGCCTCCGCCACGGCGAGCGCGCCCAGGATCACGGGCGACGTGCGGCTGGGGTCGGGCAACGACGTCGTGACCGTCTCGGCCGGCAGCATTGCGGGCAATGTCGACCTGGGCGGGGGCAGCAACAGCCTGGCGCTCTCCGGCTCCTCCACCTTGGCGGGCAATGTCGCGCTGGGCGGGAACGGCTCCAGCCTGGGCCTGTCGGGAAGCGCGCAGATCAATGGCGACGTGGATTTCGGCGGCGGCGCGTCGACCCTGACCCTTTCCGGCACCGCCGCGCTCAACGGCGCGATCGGCAATGCCGGCAATGTCGCCGTCGCGATGAATGGCGGCACGCTCAACGCCGGCAACAAGGGCGCGGTCGCGCTCGCCTCGCTGGCAGTCGGCGCGTCCTCCGTCATCGGCGTGACGGTCGACACGGCCAACGGCACCAACACGCTCTACCATGTCGCGGGCGCCGCAACCTTCGCCAGCGGATCGCAGGTCAAGGCGACCCTGACCAGCGTCGTAGGGTCGGAGGGCGATTATGTCATCGTCCGCGCCGGATCGCTGAGCGGCACGCCCGCCCTCTCCAGCACCACGCTGATCCCCTATATGTTCAAAGGCGGCATCGCCAGCAACGCCGCGACGGGGGAAGTGACGCTGTCGATCGCCGCCAAGACCGTGTCCGAACTCGGCCTGACGGGATCGCAGGCGCGGGCCTATGACGCGATCTTCAACGCGCTGGACAAGGACAGCGCCGTTGCGGGCCGCTATCTTGCCATCACCGACGGCGACGCGCTGAAGGCCAATCTGCAACAGATGCTGCCCGACCATGCCGGCGGCACGTTCGAGGCGGTGACCGCCGGTTCGCGCGCGACCGCCCGCATCCTGGCCGATCCGGGCGGCATCTATCGCACCGACGACGGGCGCCTCGGCTTCTGGCTGCAACAGGTGGCGTTCGGCAGTTCCAAGAGCCTGGGCGACACTGCGTCCTACGACATCACCGGCTGGGGGGCGAGTTTCGGCGCGGAATATCTGACGGGGATCGGCGCGCTGGGCGCATCCTTCGCCTATATCCATGGCAGCGACTCTTCGGGCAGCACCGACAATGCCGTGGATTCCGACCAGTTCGAACTGGCGGCGCACTGGCGGGGCGATTTCGGCCCACTCCAGGCCTATGCGCGCCTGTCGGCCGCCCATGTCGATTTCCGCGGCAGCCGCCATTTCGAGTCCGGCGACGTCGTGCGCGCGGCCGACGGCGACTGGTCGGGCAAGCTCTACTCCGCGACGGCGGGCGGCTCCTATGAGATGCGCTTCAACCGCTTCACCCTGCGTCCGGCGGCCGGCATCGATTATTACCGGCTGAAGGAAAACGGCTATGGCGAGACGGGCGGCGGCGCTGCCTTCGACCTGATCGTCGACGGGCGCACCAGCGACGAACTGACCGCCAGCGGCAACGTCACGGTCGGTTACGACTTCGGCAGTCTCGACCGCGAGGACGGCTGGATGCGGTTCGAGCTGGAAGGGGGACGGCGCCAGATCATCGGCGGATCACTGGGCGACACCACCGCCCGCTTCGCCGGTGGGGAGGACTTCACCCTGGTCGCGGACAAGCGCACCAGCGGCTGGACCGGGCGCGCCCGGCTGATCGGCGGCACTGGAAGTTTCCGCGTCGGCGGCGAATTCGGGGCGGAAGAACAGCAAGATCACGTCGCCCTTTCGTTGCGGGCGACGGTAAACTTCATTCTGTGACGTCCTAGGCAGCATGGACAAATTCGAAAATGTCGTGGAATTGGCCGGGCGCGGTCATCAGTTTTCCGTCACCCCGGAATGGGGAATGACGGCAAACCACCCAAATCGCTCAGTCCGTCGAGTCCTGAACTTGTCCACGCTGCCTGGAGCGTTTTCCAAGCAGATGAATCATCTGCTGACTTGGGTGCTGACTTGGGAAACGCGGTAAGGCAAGAGCCTGGAGCGGCCGATCCGATGCGGTCGGATCGGAATCCGCTCCAGCACTGAATTGGCGGGCCACACCCCACAGACCCTCCCGGCCCGCCGATCCGCCATGACATGAGCCGCCTCCCAACGGCGTCATGGCAGTGAAGGAAGGGGCGCTGCCTTCCCCCGGCAGCGCCCCTTTTATTTTACCGCTTCTAAGGTCGGACCGCGAAATCGAAGATCCGCGCGCCGCCCGTGCCGCCGCCCCACATGCCGGGACCGGAGCCGGCGCTGACGGAATAGAGGAAGCCATATTCGCCCGCGCCCAGATCCGCCTTCGGCATGACCTTGAAGACGCCGGGCGCCACCTGCTCATAGTCGAAGGCGATGCGGTCCTTGTCCATGACTCCGGACTTGGCGCCGCCCAGGTTCATGCTGCCGACGCGGGTTTCGCGACGGCCCTTCTTCACGTCGAACTGGATCAGGCTGAATTCATTGGGCGAGGTGATCGCCGCCGCCGGCCCCGCCAGCCAGAGCGACGGCGCGCCCGCCTGCGACAGGCTGCGATTGGCCTCGTCAAAGTAGAAATAGAAGGTCGGCCGCGCCTTGCCCGACGCGATCCGGGCGCTGACATTGGGTATGACCGCCTTGATGCTGAGCGAGGCGATGCCCCCGGTGAAGGCATAGCCCAGTATCCCGCCCGTCTTGCTCTGGTTGGAAATGGTGGGATCGATCCGCGCCATGCGGGCAGGCTCCGCGCCTTCGACCAGCATGTAGATGCCGGAAGGATGCGGCACCAGCGGATCGGGCGAGTCCGCCGACATGGCCGCCTTGGCCGAGGTGATGCCCTGCGATCCCGCCTCGATCATCGCGGCGATGACGGGGCCGGAAACGCCGTTCTTCTTGAGCGCGATGAGGTCTTCGGTGGACAGCCTGTACCGGGCGGGCGAAGCCTTGATCTTCGCGATCACGGCTTCATCCCCCAGACCGGCCGATACCAGCGCCACGACGCTGTCATTGTCGAGCGTTTCCGCCCGCGCCGCGACGGTCGCGATGCTTGCCGCGAGGCACAGCCCCACGGCGAAAATCCCCCTTTTCATATCCACCCCCTGAAACCAGGCCGGCATCCCCATGCCGGCCCCCCATGACTTAACTCAAAGCCTTCCTGATCAGTTCGTTGACGACCTGCGGATTGGCCTTGCCCTGCATCGCCTTCATCGTCTGGCCGACGAAGAAGCCGAACAGCGCCTCCTTGCCCGCCTTATATTGTTCGACCTTGTCGCCATTGTCGGCCAGCACCTTGGCCACCGCCGCCTCGATGGCGCCCGTGTCGCTGGTCTGCTTCAGGCCCTTTTCCTCGACGATCTTGGGCGCGCTGTCGCCGGTTTCGAGCATGATCTCGAACACCTGCTTGGCGATGGTGCCGCTGATCGTGCCGTCCGCGATCAGGGCCAGCAGTTCAGCGCCTTCCTCCGGCCCGACCGGACTGTCCTCCAGGCTCTTGCCCAGACGATTGAGCGCGCCGTAAAGCTCCGACAGCAGCCAGTTGGCCGAAGCCTTGGCCACCTCGCCCTCGCTCTTCTTCTGGATGCGCGCGCCCTCGGCCAGCAGCGCCTCGAACCAGCGGGCGGTGTCGGCGTCGGCGGTCAGCGTGGCGGCATTATAGGCGCTAAGGCCCAGATCCTTCTCATAGCGGCGACGCTTGGCGTCGGGCAGTTCGGGCAGCGACTGGCGGCATTCCTCCAGAAAGGCGTCGTCCAGTTCCAGCGGCAACAGGTCCGGATCGGGGAAATAGCGATAGTCATGCGCGTCTTCCTTCGACCGCATGGAACGCGTTTCATTCCTGTCCGGATCGTAGAGGCGCGTTTCCTGCACCACCTTGCCGCCCGCCTCCAGCACGTCGACCTGGCGATTGGCCTCATGCTCGACCACCGCCATAACGAAGCGGACGGAGTTGACGTTCTTCGTCTCGGTGCGGGTGCCGAATGCCTCGCCCGGCTTGCGGACCGACACGTTGACGTCGGCGCGCATCGAACCCTGGTCCATATTGCCGTCGCACGAGCCGACATAGCGCAGGATCGTCCGCAGCTTCGACAGATAGGCCCCGGCTTCGGCCGGGGAGCGCATGTCGGGCTTCGACACGATCTCCATCAGCGCCACGCCCGAACGGTTGAGATCGACATAGGATCGCGTGGGATGCTGGTCGTGCATCAGCTTGCCCGCATCCTGCTCGACATGGATGCGCTCGATGCCGATCTTCTTGGTCTCGGCGTCCGGATTCTTGTCGTCCAGGCTGATCTCGATCTCCCCCTCGCCCACCAGCGGGTGGTAAAGCTGGCTGATCTGGTAGCCCTGCGGCAGGTCGGCGTAGAAATAGTTTTTCCGGTCGAAGCGCGACCATCTGTTGATCTGCGCCTTGATCGCCATGCCGGTGCGCACCGCCTGGCGGATGCATTCGCGATTGGGCACGGGCAGCATGCCGGGCATGGCCGCGTCGACAAGGCTCACCTGCGTGTTCGGCTCCGCCCCGAAAGCCGTGGCGGCGCCGGAAAAGAGCTTAGCCTGGCTCGTCACCTGCGCATGGACTTCCAGGCCGATCACGACCTCCCACTCGCCGGTTGCGCCCTGGATGCGATAGGTTGATTCGGTCATCAGTCGTCCTCTGAAGGCGTGATCAATGACACGCCGGGGAAATAGCTTCTGTAAAAACGCGGGTCGCGAGTCAGAATGGTGGCTCCCGCCGCCTGCGCATGCCCGCCGATGAAGAAATCGGCGAGGATGGATTTTGCCGCTCCGGCTTGCCGCCGGGCACGATGAACCTCAAACGCCCGCCCGGCCTGGAATGCGCCTTCGTCGGTCAGTGGCTCAATCATGATCAGCATGGAGGCCAAGACGGCCCTGAGATCGGCCAATGCTTCAAACCGTGGCGCGATCTCGCCTACCACCACCGGATTGACGAACAGAGAGGCTCCGAAAGCGGCGCGATTGATGTGGGCGAACGACCAGTCGAACCACTGCGGATCACGATCGAAAACATCTATGAGCACGTTTGAATCAATCAGGATCACGGTTCGTAACTACCCCGTATCTCCCGCATATATTCATCCGTGCTCATGCCGTCCGGATTCGGATATTTTCCGGCGATCGCCATGATGGCTTCACGCACCCGCCGGCTCCGTTCGCTGGCCTCCTCCAGGCTGAAACCCAGAGGGGTGACCACCACCTGGCCTTCGCCATTGACCGTCACCTTATAGGGTTGCCCCGGAACCAGACCAGCGGCGTCACGCATGGCCTTGGGGATCAATATTTGCCCCTTGCTCGTCATGGTTCCGGTTTCGATCTTGCTCGGCGCGTTCATCGTCAATCTCCAGTGTTACCAAGGTAACACTTCGACCTGGACATTACCACCACTTGTCCGGCCGCGCCGCAAAGCCTGCGCGTTCTTCAATCGCAAGGCCCGCGTTCAGCACGGTCTGCTCGTCCAGCGCCTTGCCGATGATCTGGAGGCCCAGCGGCAGTCCCTGCGCATCCAGCCCGCCCGGCACCGCCATGGCGGGCAGCCCCGCCAGCGAAGCGGGCACGGTGAAGACGTCGTTCAGATACATGGCCAGCGGATCGGCCTGCTTCTCCCCCAATGCGAAGGAAGCGCTGGGCGCGGTCGGCGTCAGCAGCAGGTCGCACTTCTCGAAGGCCTGCTCGAAATCCCGCGCGATCAACGCCCGGACCTTCTGCGCCTGCGTATAATAGGCGTCGTAGAAACCCGCCGACAGCACATAGGTGCCGATCATGATGCGGCGCTTCACCTCCGGCCCGAAACCGGCGGCGCGGGTCGCGGCATACATGTCCTGCAGGCCCGCCCCATCGGGCAGATCGCGCTGGCCATAGCGCACGCCATCATAGCGGGCGAGGTTCGAGGACGCCTCGGCAGGCGCGATGATATAATAGGTCGGCAGCGCATATTTGGTATGCGGCAGGGACACGTCCATCACCTCGGCGCCCGCATCCTTCAACCATTCGATGCCGCGATCCCACATGGCGGAGATTTCCGCGTTTAGCCCATCGGGTCGATATTCCCTGGGAATGCCGACCTTCTTCCCCTTGAGATCGCTCGACAAATTGGCTTCCCACTGCGGCACTGCCAGGTCGAGCGAAGTCGAATCCCTGGGGTCGAAGCCCGCCATCGTCTCAAGCAGGATCGCATTGTCCCGCACCGTCCGCGCCATCGGCCCGGCCTGATCGAGCGAAGAGGCGAACGCCACGATCCCCCAGCGCGAACAGCGCCCATAGGTCGGCTTGATCCCGGAAATGCCGGTGAAGGCCGCAGGCTGACGAATAGACCCGCCCGTATCGGTGCCAGTCGCCGCCGGGCAGAGCCGCGCCGAAATCGCCGCCGAAGACCCGCCCGAAGACCCCCCCGGCGCCAAAGCGGCATTATCCCCGCCGCCCCGCCGCCAGGGCGAGATCACATTGCCGAAATAGCTGGTCTCGTTCGAAGAGCCCATGGCGAACTGGTCGAGGTTCAGCTTGCCCAGCATGCCCGCGCCCGCATCCCACAGCTTCTTCGAAACCGTGGACTCATAGGTCGGCGTGAACCCCTCCAGCATGTGGGAGGCGGCGGTCGTCTGCACGCCCTCGGTGCAGAACAGATCCTTCATGCCGATCGGCACGCCCGAAAGCGGCTTCAGCGCCTCCCCCGCGGCCTTCGCCCTATCGGCGGCGTCGGCCGCTTCCAGCGCCCTTTCCGGCGTCTCGACGATGAAGGCATTGAGCGCCTTGGCGGCGGCGACATTGGCGTTGAACGCCTCCGCCACTTCCCGCGCCGAAAAATCGCCCGCGCGGAAACCGTCGCGGATTTCCGCGACCGTCAGATCAGTAAGCTCGGTCATTCGATCACCTTCGGCACCGCGAAAAAGCCATGCTCGGCCTGCGGCGCATTGGCCAGCACCCGGTCGCGGACATTGCCGTCGGTGACGACATCGTCGCGCAGGCGCAGCTTGTTGGGGATGACGGCGGTCATCGGCTCCACGCCGGTCACGTCCACCTCCCCCAATTGCTCCACCCAGCCCAGGATGTTGTTGAGTTCGGGCACCATGGCTTCGGCTTCGGCGTCGGTCACCGAAATGCGCGAAAGGCTGGCGATCTTTTTCACGGTCTGAAGGTCTATCGACATGGCCCCGCCGCTACCATCGGCACCTCCATGCTTCAAGTCCTTGCGCGCATGACGCGCTTGCGCCAGACAGGGATATATCAGCATCGCAGCCAGATGGAGAGCGCCGGTTGGCCCGCAAGTTCCTCTATGTCGTAACCGGCCTGATCGTGCTGGTGATCGCGGCATTGCTGGCCTATCGCCTCTGGGGCATGCAGTTGATCCGGGCGGTGATGGTCCCGCGGGAGGCGTTCGCGCAGATTCCGCCCCTGCCCGCCAACGCCTATGACGATCCGAAGATGTGGATCGCCCGGCCCGACATCGTGAAGGACAATCCGGCGCTCTGGACGCCGGAGGGCGTGAAGGACGTCCCGGCCCCGGCAAAGGCGCCGGAAAAGGCAGCAATCTTCTTCATCCACCCGACATCCTACATCACCACCCTGGGCGACGCCCATTGGAACATGCGGCTGGACGATCAGGAAGCGCTCGCCACCGCCAGGCGCTTCGTGCAGAGTCAGGCGAGCGCCTTCAACGCGGCCGGTTCCATCTGGGCGCCGCGCTATCGCCAGGCCAATTACGGGGCATTCCTGACCGACAAGCCCGCCGCAGAACAATCCCTCGCCGCCGCCTATCGCGACGTCGCGCAGGCCTTCGCCGCTTTCCTCAAGGCCAATCCGCAAGGCCCCCTGATCCTCGCCGCGCACAGCCAGGGAACGCGCCACCTGCTCCAGTTGCTGCGCGAACGGGCGGCGGACAAATCCCTTACCGACCGCATCGCCGCCGTTTACGCCGTGGGCTGGCCCATCTCCGTCGAGGCCGACCTGCCTGCCCTCGGCCTCCCCGCCTGCGCCAGGCGCGATCAGGCGCATTGCATCGTAAGCTGGCAGAGCTATGCCGAACCGGCCGATCCTTCCGCCGTCATCGAAAGTTTCGAGCGCAAGCCCAGCTTCACCGGCAGGCCGCACAAGGGCACGCACATGCTCTGCACCAACCCCATCACCGGCGCGTTCAACGGCTCGGCACCGGCCAGCGCCAATCGCGGCACGCTGGACGCCCGCGACGCGGACAAGCCGACCCGGATCGTCCCCGGCATCGTCCCCGCCCGCTGCGACACCAGCGGCGTGCTGATGATCGGGGAGCCGGTGGACATGGGGCCGTTCACCCTGCCGGGCAATAATTACCACGTCTATGACTATGCGCTGTTCTGGGCCGATGTGCGCGAAGACGCGAAGCAGCGGCTGGCCGCGTTCCTGAAGAAATAAGCATGTCCATCCTCACCGCCGACCGCGCGGCCTTCCGCGAAGCCCTGCCCCATGGCGGCCGCCTGATCGGGCTGGACGTCGGCACCAAGACCATCGGCATTGCGCTGTGCGACGCGGGCTGGTCCATCGCCAGCCCGGCCCACACGGTTTCACGCGGCAAGTTCAGCAAGGACAAGATCGCCCTCGCCGCCTTCATGGAGCAGCAGCAGGTGAAGGGCGTGGTGATCGGCCTGCCGCTCAACCTGGACGGCAGCGAAAGCCCCCGCAGCCAGGCAAGCCGCGCCTTCGGCCGGAATATCGCGGACCTGGGCCTGCCGATCCTGTTCTGGGACGAACGCTGGTCGACCCAGGCGGTGACGCGCACCCTGCTGGAAGCCGACGCCAGCCGCGCGCGAAGGGGCGAACTGGTGGACAAGCTGGCGGCCAGCTACATATTGCAGGGCGCGATAGACGGACTGATGGCGGGGTTCTAACCCCCACCCCGTTCGCTTCGAGCGAAGTCGAGAAGTGACTGATTTTGGATGGGGAGCGGACGTTCGCCTATTCGTCACCCCGGACTTGATCCGGGGTCCCGCTGCCTTGGACGAGGCGGACGCTCAGACAAGAAAGCGGGACCCCGGGGTCAAGCCCGGGGTGACGGGAAACTAATGACCGCAATTAGCCATTTCCCGACATCCAAATTGCCCGCGCCGCCCACCCCCGAAACAAGCCCAGCCGCCCTAAACCCCATCCCGTCCATAGACATCCGGCAAAAACCGCACTCCATCCCCCAAAGGCACCGCCGTCAGATAGGTCAGGTAGACCGGCACGGGCTGGGGCAGCGGCACATGCTGTTCCGGCTTGTCGCTGGCGGGCTTCAACGGCTTGCCGAAGAACCAGCGTCCCAGCCGCTGTGCATCCTCCAGCCGCACGCAGCCATTGCTGAACTGGCGCGCCGGTTTCGCCAGCAGGTCGCGGGAAGGCGTGTCGTGCAGGTAGATGCCAAGGTCGTTGGGGAACATGAACTTGACCTTCCCCATGGCGTTGTCGCCGCCGGGAAGCTGCCGCACGCGCAATTCCGTGCGCCCGTCGGCCACCGCCCGCCAGTCGACCGCCGCCGGATCGAGCTTCCGCGCATTGGCGCTCCAGTCGGACAGCGCCTCGTAGCGCAGCTTCGTCAGCGAAGCGCCGTTCAGCATCCGGGGCGCCAGCTTCCGCTCGACCAGATCGGACGGCACATTCCAATAGGGATTGAGCGTCGCATATCGCACCATGCCGGCCATCATCGGCGTCTGGCTTTCCTTCGCGCCGACCACGACCTTCATCGTGCCGTCCTGCGCGCCCTTGCTGAAATACCAGAGGCGGGCGGAGGCCGCATCCACCACCACATGCCGCACCTGCGGGCCGGGCAACAGCCGCGCGCGTTCCATGTTGAGCGCGATCAGCCGGTCATAATGGTCGTCGCCCCGGTTGAGGGCGGCGATGGTCGCCGCGCCCGCGACGCCATCGGGCTTGAGGCCATGGTCGCCCTGAAACGCCTTCACCCTGGCGACCAGCGCCTTGTCATAGGCGGCCCCGCTCGCCAGCCCCAGGCGGCGGCGAAGCGCCACGGCGCCCGCCTTCATGCCGGGGCGCAACTTGACATCGGCCGGCACCGGCACTTGCGGCAGGCCGCCCCAACGCTGGGCGAAACCCGCCCGCGCCTCTCGCAGCTTCACGTAGATGGGGCTCATCCAGCCGATCGACCGCACATAATCGACAAAGGACGGCGCCACCGCGGCGGCGCGCAGAATTTCCTTCGGTTCCTCGTCCTTCGGCTCCACCTCCGGATCGAGATAGCGCACCTTCACCTTGCGCGATGGCTTGCGCATGTCGCCTGCCAGCGCGGCGAAGGCCCTGGACAAGGCGATGTCAGCCCGCGCCAGCAGCCGGGGATCGCCGCTGGGATCGGCATCCTTCACCAGGGCCTTGAGCTCGCGGGCGCCATAGTCCTTCGGTTTCAAGCCGTCCGCATCGGCTCCCTCGATCAGCGCGATCAGGGCGTCGGCCTGCGGACCGACCCGGCCCCGTTCGATCCAGAGCGGCCAATAGCCGCGAGGGGCGTAGAAATCCCTCAGCTTGCCACCCGCGGACGAACGGATTTCCGCCGCCACGCTGGTGCGCTGGACGTCCGCGGCAGGGGCCGGTTGCGCCGCGGCCTGGGCAGGCCATGCCGCCAGCGCAAGCGCCGGAAGCAGGATGCCATGGAGCAAAGGGGCGCGGCAACGGCGCCGCGCCCTGACATATGCGTTTGTCAGCCGCGTTCTCCGCGACGCGAGGGCGGCGGAGGCGGCGGGGGCGGCGGACAGGGCGGCCCTTGAATCTCGTGATACATGCCGTCGGGCGAATAATAGCCGTCGACGATGCCGTCGCCATTGCGATCCGCCGCGACAGTGCCGCTGATCGCGCCGGGGCCGACCGGCGGCGCAGGCGCGACAGGCTCGTTGCTGGTGGACGCGCAGGCACTAAGCGCAAGCGCCGTGCCGCCGAGAAGCGCCAATAAGCTGATTTTCATACCCTCTCCCTTGGCGCTTCGAGGACCGTGCGCCGGCTAGACTGCGGAAGCTGCGCAAGGCAGCGCGGATGTAACGAACAGCCGAGTGGTTGGATTCCATTACCGCTGTGGAATGAGGACGATCCGTGCCTGAGCAACGATTAACCGTTACGCGATGATTTGGGTAGGGAGCGGACGCTCGCCTATTCGTCACCCCGGGCTTGACCCGGGACCCCGCTGCCTTGGGCGGGGCACGGACTCAGAAAGAAAGCGGGACCCCGGATCAAGTCCGGGGTGACGGTAAAT
>NZ_ATDO01000050.1:0-56727 GCF_000445085.1 Sphingobium sp. HDIP04
CGAGCATTAGGTCTGGACGGGCCTGTCTCCTTTGCCTCACAAAGCCCGCATTTCCAGCGTTCCTCATCCCCCTTTCCTTTCGGGACGCCCGATTAGGGCGTGACCGACGTCAGACAGCGGAAGGATCGTGCGCTTCAGCGCTGGGGCGGATCGGGATTGGTCTACGTATCCGATCGAGTTCCTGCACGAGTTGGGCATTGCGCCGCTCAAGCCTCTCGGCACGTTGCTCGGCGTCGACGGCGCGTTTCAACAGGCTAGCGTTATGTGTCGCGAGGGCGGCGCTTCGAGCTTCGGCATCCCGAAGAGCCGAGCGTGTGCGATCGGCCTCTCTGGCGGTCGTCTCGTTCGCGCCGGCACGCTGCGACTGAAGCGCGCGGAGGCCGTCGAGAACGCCGGCATGATGGGTATATATGATGTTGCGGCCGACCCCGGCTGCCCGTGCGAGCGCAGCGACTGTGGGTTCTGCGGAGGGATTGCCGGCGAGGCCTGCAAGGGCTTCACGCAGGCGCGCATCCGTCTTTGCCCGCCGTCGAGCTTGCGGGCTGGACAGGTCAATTTCGGTCGCCATCGGTATTTCCTTCGTCTAACTGGTCCAGGATACGGCGAGATTCCTGGATGCGGGCTTCTGCAAGCGCACGGCTCTCGGAGTCGAGGTCATCGCGCTGGAGCAAAGCGCTGTTGCGCTCAAGGCGCGCTTCCCAGACCGGCTTATGCTTGCCGGTCACGGCGAAGTTGGCGCAAGTCGAGCAAGTGCTTTGCGTGCGGAGCACCGGGTTCGGCTCGCGCTCGCCGCCGAGGCATGCCGAGGTTTCCCGGCGGTAGAGGCAGTAGCCCCAGTCGCACACGCCGAGGCGCATATCCGTTTCGGCGAGGATATCGGTGATATAGCCATCGACGTCGCCCGATAGCGTGCGCCCGCGGAACGGCGATCGCTCGGAGAGCATGACGCCCGCCTTCCCGGCGACGTTCGGCGCCAGGAGCAGGTCTTCCAGCGCCTTGCGGGTTTCTTCGGCGGCTTGGTCGTCGATCAGCTGGGCAAGCTCGAAGTCGGTGCCCACATAGGCCCGGTCGGTCATCGCGCGGTGGACATGGCCGAGATGGCGTTGCAGCGCCGTCAGGCCGGTGCGGTCGCGCCGCCCGATGAACCGCGAGAACGTCTTGCGACCCTGATAGGTGGTCAGGTGCCAGGTGCCGCCTTGGTGTTCCGGCAAGGCAAGGAACGGCGCAAGTCGTTCGTTCAAGCGGATATTGACCATGGGTGATCGCAGTAGGGCGACGGGCATCATCGTCGGAAGCGGCGAGCGTCCCCGGCCGAGCTGGTGGAGCCAGAGGTTCCTCTTCCCGCTAAGTTCGCGAAGCGGTGCGGAGAGACGTTCGAGGATGTGGATCGCCCGCCGGACCGGCTCGGGCGCAAGCCATCGATGGATGTCCCCATGTTCCGTCAGCGACGTCTTCGTGATCGTGCCGACCAGATAGACGTGTTCCTCACCGTCTCCATCGGCCGCGCGCCGTTCGAGGCAACCCTCCTCAAGCCTGAGTATTTCGGAGGCTCTCGCGCCAACGAGATAGGCGATGACGACGAAGCAGGCGTCGCCAAGCCGATCCAGCATGAACGTCAGGCGGCGCAGCGGCCATTCCGGATTCGGATACAGATCCGCGTAGGGGCATGGCTCAGCCAACATGGCGCGTCTGATATGCCAGTGGAGCCTTCGCCCCTGATGCTGTGGTCGGAACTGCTCATACAGATCTTCGAGACGGTCGCGCAGCGCGAGTATCTGGTCCGCTGGGTCACCGAGCAGTTCCATAGCGCCGCTGATGAGAGGCACGGCGATCTCGTCGGGCGTATAGGGATGGCCGCCATAAGGTTTCCAGTGCCGCTTCCCAACCGAACCGGCGCGAGGCGGCGCCATCAGCGGCGCGTCGTCCAGCTTGTCGCGCTGCATGTGGAACGTGCGGATCGTGCCGAGATAGCCTTCGGCGGTGCTGAGGGAGAGCCGTGAAGCGTTCCTGCCGGGACGAGCGCGCAACATGGCCACGAACCGGTCGACGGCGTCTTGATCGAGATCCTTGAAGCATCGGACGTTCTCGGCTGCCATCCATCGAACGAGGAAGCGGATGTGGCTGAAGTGACCATCGATCGCTTCCTTGCGAAGTGGCCTCCGCCCTTCGGGCGGATCGGCCCGCAGCGAGAGCAGGAACAGTTCGGCGGCGTGCCGGAGCGGCGTCCACCGATCGTCCCGGAACCGGCTCCCGTCCGGCATTTCGAAGCCCCAGTTGAACGTCGTGGCGGCGGGGATGCCTTCGTTTCCGAGCAATGGCGCCGGAAGTTGGGTAGGCGTGGATGTCGGGACGGAGGCCATGAGGCTATTCCAGGTCCGGCAGCGGCGGCAAGGCGGGTATGTGCCGTTCCGCGTCCGGCATCATTTCGGGCGGGAACGCCGGCAGCAGGTCTTGTGTCAGCACCCGAAGGCTGGGGGCATAGAAGAGGCTGAACCGGATCGGGTCGATGCGTTCCCGCGCCGCTTCAAGATGCATGGTGGCCTGGACAATGCGCGCCAGATGATCCGGGTCGATCGGGACGATCAGGCCTGGACAGGCAAGGCAGCCTCCCAGTTTCGGGCACACGCGGCCAGGCTGTGCCTGCCCGCCGTCGACCGGTCGAAGGCAGTCGTGGCCGAACAGCGCCGTCACCCGCGCGCTGGTATCTGGCCCTTGATGTTGCGAGTCATGGGCGGGCGTCTCGCCGGTGACCCATGTGATCATCAGCGACTGGAGCCGAGCGATCGTATCGCGTTCGAGGCGGCGGACGGCCTCGCCATCGACATAGATGTCGGTGGTGGCGACATTCGCATGATTGAGGACCGCTTTGGCCGCCATGATATCGCCCTGCGACGCTGTGTAATGGGCGCTTGCCATGCTGCTGCGGAACAGCTTGGGCGAGAAGTCGGGAAGCAGGGAACGGGACTTGCCGGGATGCGCTTCGTTCCAGGAAGCGATCGCGCCATTGTGCCGCTCGTAGAAGCGCAACATTGCCGATCGCAACGTGGCCTGCACGATATGACCGGCGCGATGCTCACGCTCGAGGCGTCCTGTCGTCATGAGGAAGCGGTGGAGGAACAGTCGGTCGCGTTTGGACGGCTCCACATGCGGCAATAGGGGTGCCGTCATCGCAAGCAGTTTTTCGATCAGGCGCGGCGCCGCATAGGGTCGGCGATTGTCGAACGAGCGCCGTTGCATGCGTTTCACCTTACCGCCGGCGCGGGGTTTCACCCACTCGACCATGACGCGATGCCGCTCGAGCGGATGCGGCACGAGGCAGTCCCGCTTGATCTGGCGCAGCGGACCGGCGTTGGCCGCCGTCTGGATCAGCAGCACGATATAGAACGCAACCAGCGTGTCGGTCGTGAGGTGGAGATAACCCTCGAGCTCGCGGAACCCGCCTACCTCGGCGATCCTCTGCCGATCGGGCTTATTAAGGTCCAAGCCTCGGTCGGTCGGCATGATGCCGTGGCCGCGGCGATGGAGCTTCCAGATCCAGCGATCCCGTTCGACGGTCCGCCCACCATGGAGCGGCACATTCGGAAGACCAACGATGGCTTGCCCGTGCTGGAACTTGTCCCACGCAGTGTCGATCTCGGCATAGCAGACTGCCAGCAGGGCGCGCATTGCGGCAGGTGTCAGCCGGTCTTGCGGTAGCCGCTGGACGCCGGCCAGCGGGATCGCATTGTTGGGAACGGCGAAGCCCGGTGCGAACAAGCCTGGATTGTCCGCGATCGCGCGCTTGAGGACCGGCCGGATCATACCGAGCTGACCGGATTGTGAGCGGACGCCGCGCCTGCGCCCGTTGGTGGGCATCGCCAGCCAGGTGATGAACCGGCGGATCGTTGCCGTGTCGAGGTCTGCCGCGCGCCTGACACGCGCGTCTTCGCGCAGGAACCTCCCGAACACGCGCAGCGCGAACCAGTGCGCGGTGCGGGTCGCGGCGCTGGATGCTACATCATGATCGCGGAAAGCCCGGGCGATGGCGGCGCTGATATCGTCCGGCATTCCGAACAGCGCCGGGCTGAAGCTTTGGACGATCTTGCCCCATTCGTCGCGGAACTGGATTTCGGCGACCTGCGCCGGATGGTTCGCCGGTGCCGGATCGAGTCTCAGCGTCCGATCGAGGCGGCCCCTAGCCATCGGCGGGGATCAGCTCGCCATAAAGATAGGCGAGGCTTTCGCTCAGATCGCGCTCGTGCAGTTCGACGCAGCGCAGATAAATCGCGGTGGTCGTGATCGAAGCATGGCCCAGCAGCACCTGCACGACCTTGAGCGGGTTGAGATCGGGATTGGTGCGGGCCTGGATCTGAAGGCGGGCCAGCATCGCCATCGCGAAGGTGTGCCGCAGGCAGTGCAATGTACCCAGAAGTCTCGCAGCCGCGAAAGCTTCCGCGAGCTGCGCCGTCAGGAGTTTTCGCGTCATAGCCCGGCCATGCTCGTTCAGCAGGAGATTGGGCGGCGCGCGATAGCCCCGGTCGGAACGGCGGACACGGCGGACGATCCGGGCGCGATCCTCTCCCACATACCAGTCCGTATGATCGAGCAGCCGAATCGGCGGATAGACTGTCCTTGGCCGGTCTCCCTTGGTGATATGGATCGGCACGCCGACAAGTGGATCGCTGTCGAGGTCGAGTGGCCAGCTATCCGGGATTTGGTCGATGGCGAGCGCGCAAAGCTCCTTGCGGCGCAGTCCCGCCCCAAGCGCCCATTGCGCGGCAAGTCGGGCGGTAGGCCTCAGATGCGCGAACAGCCGTGCCAGTTCGTCGGCGCGCAGAGGTCGCGGCAGTTTTTCCGGGCGTGAGACGATCAGCTCGTTGACCTGGCGCCGCTGCAAGCCTGGGCGATAAGCGCCGTCGAGCATCAGCGTCATCTTTTCGGTCAACCGGAACGGGCAGTGGTCGATCAGGCCCTTATCGAGCGCCCAGCCATAGAACCGGCAGACGGTCGAGACGCGCGCGTTGATCGTGGTCCGGGCATAGGGCTTCCCGGTGTGTGCGCTGGGGTTCTCCAGCATCCGGTTGCGATAGGCAGCGATGACGCGTTCGTCGGCTTCGCGCCATTCGATCCCCGATTGTTCGAGCGAGTCGAACCAATCGTGGAGATGCTCGCCGTAGGTCCGCACAGTTTCCGTAGCGTGGGCGCGGCCGCTTAGCTCTGCATGCTCCATGAGCCAGACGAAGGCCGGCTCGATGATCGCCATGTCGGCGTCGAACAGAATCGGGAAGCCGGCGGGGACATTGGGCACGCCAGAGGCAGCCCGAATCACTGATACCACGGGCCATCTCCCTCGCCCGCACAGGTGCAATTTCGAAAGTAGAGCAACATGCTCGATTTGGCCGAAGCATTTCGATGGAATGGGCGCTTTCCTCGCCATGCCGAAGGGTGTCGCTGCGACCAGCTACCCCAAGCACTCACCGTGCCTGCTGACACCTGGCGCCCGCCTTGATATGAGTGAACGAGGATCAAGGGGGGGAAGCGGTGGCGCGTCGGGTATTCTTTAGCTTTCACTATGACCGTGACGTTCGACGGGTCGTGCAAGTCCGCAATTCCTGGGTGGTTCGTCCAGGTGGCGAAGCGCAGCCTTTCTATGACAAGGCAGAGTTCGAAGAGGCAAAAAGACGCGCGGGCGGCATAGAAAAATGGATCGAGGAGCAGCTCAAAGGCACGTCCGTGACGGTGGTGCTTTTTGGCGCGGAGACGTATGACCGCGAATGGGTCCGGCACGAGATCAAGAGAAGCTACGAGCTTGGGAAAGGCCTATTGGCCATCGACATCCATAGCGTAAAAGATCCGCAACTCGGGACTGATCGACAGGGGACCAACCCTCTCAGCTATTTTACAATAAAGCAGAATGGTCGAGATATTCCGCTGTCAAACCTATACGGGACGTATGATTGGGTTCGGGATAACGGCTATGCCAACATGCCGGCTTGGATCGAAACTGCAGCAAAAGCGGCCGGTCGCTGACATCAATGAGTATTTATGAACTCGCCATACTTGGCGCCGCAACGCCAGAGGAGCGCGCGACACTGACAGCGACGCTCACCGATATCGTTTCCGACTTTGGATTGACGTTGGGGGACGATATAGTTGTGCATAATGCGGAAACGCTGGGTGGGCGGCACAAGCCAGCAGCATTCGCAGGTGCATATTTTGGAGGAAATGCCCAACAAGATCTCGAAGCGGCCCAGGACCTGATCCGAGCGAGCGCGCCCATCATTCCCACGATTGCCGCTGGCGCAGACTTCAATGCTCAGATCCCCCAGTGTCTCCAGCCCATCAATGGGCTAACGCGGCGCGCTGACGATCCAAATATGACTGAACTCGCGTCGACAATGCTGGAATGTGTGGGTTTACTTCGTCGACAGCGACGGGTTTTTGTGAGCTATCGGCGGGTGGAATCCCGAGCAGCTGCGTTGCAACTTCACGATCTCCTTGCGTCCCGCGGATTCGACGTATTCTTGGACACGCACGACATTAGGCCCGGCGATCCGTTCCAAGATGTGCTTTGGCATAGGCTCGTTGATTCTGATGTTATGGTTATGCTCGACACGCCTACCTATTTCGATAGCCGCTGGACGCGACAGGAAATAGGAAGAGCACGCGCGAAAGAGATCCAGGTCCTTCGTGTAATTTGGCCTGAGCATACGCCAAACAAGCTGACCGATCTTGCAGAGACTATATATCTTGACCCAAAGGAACTCGAAGGGCCGGATGGCCCAATAGTAGCCCAAACGGCAGATACAATCGTCCTGGAGGTCGAGCGGCTAAGAAGCCGCAGCATCGCATCTCGATATATGTCGATTACCGGCAAGCTTCGCGCTGACGTCGAAAAAATTGGTGCGTCAGTGGAAGGCGTCGGTGCACATCGGGCCGTCGCCGTGCGGTTGCTGGACGGCGAAAAGATCTGGGCATATCCGATCGTCGGAATCCCCACGGCTGAAATTTTGAACGACGTGGCCGATAAGGCGCGACGAGCGGAACAGCAGGAGATACCGGTACTGGTCTACGATCATATCGGCATCCGTGATGCATGGAATGCTCATCTCCGATGGCTTGGGGATCATATTCGCGCGGTCCGTACGATTAAAGTTTCCGAAGCCGGATGGGCTCTTGCGGCATGGGAGAATTGACCATGACTGAGGCCATTTTTCTTTCGGCGGGCGTGCCAGATCCAAAGCGAGGCCCACAATATGCAGCGACTGCTGACACCGTCGCGATTACAGCCGCAGTCTCCGCTTTGGTGCACGTTACACTAGGGCGCAGGCTGCTTGTCTGGGGTGGTCAACCCGCAATCACACCGATGATCTGGGTGGTCTCGCAAGACATCGGAATAAATTACGGACACTGGGTCCGGCTCTACCAGTCTCGCCATTTCAAGGATGAGTATCCCGAGGATAATGAGCGGTTCAACAACGTGGTTTATACGGAAGAGATCGAAAGGGATCGGGAGAAGAGCTTGCTGAACATGCGTGAACGCATGTTTTCCGAACACAAGTTCAAAGCAGCAGTTTTTATTGGAGGCATGGGAGGAATTATACAAGAATATGAGATGTTTCGACGCCTGCAACCCGAGGCTGCAGTGATACCGGTAATCTCCACGGGCGGCGCGACGCTTGACGTAGGAGCGCAAGTTGAGTCTTTAGCGCCCGACCTAACGGAAGACCGGGACTATGTTGCGTTATTTCACCGCCACCTTGACGTTTCCGTCCGAGAGGAGCGCTTCGAAAGCCCGGCCCTCCAACCAGCTGTCGTTGAGGAGCGATTTTGGCAGCCCCCTGCCACTGCTTAAACGGGGTGGGAACTCATCAGTCGCCAGCAAGCCATTCGCTAAGCTCCGTAGCTGTGTTCCTTTTCTCGTCAAGGACCATCCAGACGCGCTTTTGATGACCCTGTAGATCCCCCCAGACGATGCGGCGGTATAATCCCAGATACTCCCACGACGCCCATGCCTGCTCATGCGCGCTGTCGGATGCCGGGAACAGCGCGATCTTCGTCAACCCTTTATAACCATCGGCCACGCCCAACTCCCAGGGCACCCAACGGCTGTCCTTGCTATTCTTGCTTGCAAGAAGGACAAAGCGCTTGGTCTGGCGAATACGGCTCTTTAGCAGCCCCGCCGTTTCCTCCGTCGTGTATGGGGGCATTTCCGGGTCGATTTCATCGACATAGACCCTAGCTCCGTGCCCTTCCAACACACGAATAGCGCCAACGACCAGATCATCATCTTTGCTCGAGTGTGAAAGAAATGTGGTGCCTGAGAGGCTACGGGAAGCAGCAGACTTTCTGAGGCTTGCCTGTTCGCTAACATTTAACTTATCAGCGAAATTCCGAAGCTCGGATTTTGTAATGTATTCGATCATAATCGAAACTCTATTATCGGATATAGACCGAACTCACGGAGCTACCTCAGTTATTTGAGCGGATCGCTATCGCGTCCTCAATCCAACTCTCGATTCCGTTCTTGATCGAATCATAGACTGCCTTGCTATCTGAGCCGGAAGGGGTGACCAGCTTCGCTATAGATGATAGCTTTTTCCCGGTATTTCCATAGCCCACTTCGTCAAACGGATTGCTACCAGCCGTGCACGAATTCCCGTCGTGGCCGAGAAGTTTGTTTATCCGAATACCGACCACTCCTTTGCCGGCATCCCAGCCTTTAACGATCTCGCGGATTACCCAAGGCCGGTTCGCTGTTTCAGAGCCGACAAGCACCACCACACAGCTCTTGCCGTACATGTTGTCATCGATCCATTTTTCGATCGAGGCCTTGCCCTTCCGCTTGACCTCTTCCCACGCATTCGCGGTGCAAAGAGACTGCCCTTCAAGAGCACCGATGTTGCGCACTTGCTGGGTGCGCCAAAAATCGTTCGCGAAGTGGAAACTGAAGAAAACGCGCCGCGCCATAAGGCCCCCTTTTGTTCTCCGGCCTTCTACAAGCCCAGCCTTCGTTTCGCCAGAGAAATCGATTCTGAAGCGATCTGCTCGAGGATGGAGTACGGTAGTTGAGGCCCAGCGGGTTCATCCGGCAATCAGGCGTCGCTGCGCGACGCGAGTGACGGGCCGACCACCGCCAGCTCTTTGGGTTAGCGCGGCGGTCGGCCCGTCACTCATCGCGAGCAAAAGAGACAGTCGCCGAAGCCGGACCTAACGAGCACGAATGGCGCCCCAGCGAAATGCTCGGCAAGGTGGCGTTCGTCAGAACGTTGGACAGCAGATCGAAATAGGGCGGCCAATGCTTGAAACGGCGCGGTGTGTAGCGCACCGTCACATAGGGAATTCCTCGCGCCGCCATCCAGGCGGCGATCATCTTCTGATAGGCATAAGTTTCCGGCTTCTCGACGCCAGGATCCCCGGTGATCACGAGGTCAGGCGGCGTGCCCCGGCTTTCAAGTTCGAGAAGAAGCGCGGTGCTGTCGACACCGATGCCATAGGCCAGGACGACGGGCTGCGGCGCATCGACGCGAATATAATCGAGCAGGCGCGCGGGAGCGGAGCCGGCCTCGGCCGGGATTGAGGTGAGATCGCACATGGGGATATCCAAATGGGCTTGAGCAGAGCTTTGGCTCGATCACTCCTTCCCACTCCCCTCTCATCTGGACGGCTCCGGCATCGATCCACGTCCATGAGATATTGTTGCGCGCCGTTGGCCGCGGCAGCCTGATTTCGCTATTGGCACCGCCGGCGCACAACAGGCGTCATCGGCGGCGTTTTGCGGAAAAGTGCGCTCAGCCTCGAACCATTCCCATAATCCGTCGCATCGCCGCTGATGTAGAAAGCCGCCCACGCCCCATCCTGGGCACCGGCGATCCAGCTCCTTTCGGACTCGGCATAGCAGCAAGCCGTCACGCCCTCGTCCAGACCCGGTCAGTCGAAGGCACTCAAACGGCCATAAATGTCTGCCAGTTCGTTCTGGATACCGAGACGCGCGGGGCCATTGGGCATCATGCCTTCTGTCGTGGCGGAACCAGAGTCCCATCGATCGAGGCGAGGATTTCCGCCGGAGCAATGACCGGTCGATCCGTTTCGACCCGCTCCGAATAGCGATCGACCAGTTGATCGACATGCGGGCGGAGCAGGACAGTGAAACGCACCAGTTCCTCCATCACGTCGACGATCCGGTCGTAATAGCTCGACGGCTTCATCCGCCCGGCCTCGTCGAACTCGGTGAAGGCTTTGGCGACGCTCGACTGGTTGGGGATGGTGAACATCCGCATCCAGCGGCCGAGGACGCGCAAGCTGTTCACGCTGTTGAACGATTGTGAACCTGCGGAGACCTGCATGACGGCAAGGGCGCGACCCTGCGTCGGGCGCATGCCCTTCAAAGCCAGCGGCAGGTGATCGATCTGCGATTTCATGATCCCGGTGATCTGGCCGTGCCGTTCCGGGCTGCACCAGACCTGGCCCTCGGACCAGAGCGCATGCGCCCGCAGTTCGTGAACCGCCGGATGATCGTCATCCTGGACCTGATCGGGCATCGGCAAATCGGAGGGATCGAAAATCCGCGTTTCGCAGCCGAAGAACTGGAGCAGACGCGCCGCCTCTTCCACCACAAGCCGCGAATAGGACCGTTCGCGCAAGGATCCGTAGAGCAGCAGGATGCGCGGCGGCGGATTGAGATCCCCCAGGCCCAGGGCTGGACGCCGATGAACATAGTCAGGCTTGAGCGCTGGAAGACGGTCGGGATCGGCAAGCGTCCGCAATCGGCTGTGGTTCGTCTCGTTCATGCCCGGACCTCCGCCGGCACGCTGTCGGGGAACCAGCGCCGCCCGAACCAGAAGGCGGCGTTGACCAGCAGGATCAGCACCGGAACCTCGACCAGCGGCCCGATCACCGCAGCGAAGGCGACCGGGGAAGCCAGTCCAAAGGCGGCGATGGCGACCGCAATCGCCAGTTCGAAATTGTTGCCCGCGGCCGTGAACGCCACCGCCGTCGTGCGCGGATAGTCGCTCTCGATCAGCTTGCCCATGAAGAAGCTGATGCTGAATTGAACCACGAAGTAGATGGTGAGCGGGATGGCGATCCGCAGTATGTCACCCGGCAGTGTCACGATCTCATTGCCCTTGAGGCTGAACATGGCGACGATGGTGAACAGCAGCGCGACGAGCGTGATCGGGCCGATCCTGGGCAGAAAGCAGGTTTCATACCATTCATTCCCCCTAGCCTTGACCAGCCATTTGCGGGAGAGAAATCCAGCCAGAAAGGGAATGCCGAGATAGATCAGCACCGCCTCGGCGATGGTCCAGAAGCTGACATTGATAACGCTGCCCTCCAGCCCGAGCAGCGGCGGCAAAAAGGCGAGGAAGAACCAGGCGTAAACGCTGAAGAACAGGATCTGGAAGATTGAATTGAACGCGACCAGCGCAGCCACATACTGGTTGTCGCCCTTGGCGAGATGGTTCCAGACGATGACCATGGCAATGCAACGGGCGAGGCCGATAAGGATCAGGCCTGTCATATATTCCGGCTTGTCGCTGAGGAAGATGACGGCGAGCGCAAACATCAGCACCGGGCCGATGATCCAGTTCTGGATCAACGAGATCGCCAGCACCCGCTTGTCTTCGAACACGCGCGGCAGTTCCTCATAGCGCACCCGCGCGAGCGGCGGATACATCATCAGGATCAGGCCGATGGCGATGGGCAGGTTGGTGGTCCCCCAGGACAGGCTGTCGATCGCCCTTGGCAATCCTTCGAAGGTCGATCCCAGACCCACGCCGAGCGCCATGGCGAGGAAAATCCACAAGGTGAGATACCGATCGAGAAACGACAGGCGTTCACGCCTGGGCTGTGCGGTCATCTTGATCCCTCGTTCAACCGGTGACACGCCTGCCGGCGGCATCGATCACCTGTTCGCCGTCTTCCTTGGCGAAGGCGCTGCGCTGGTCAGCCGGTAGGAGGTCGAGGACCTCCTCGGACGGACGGCAAAGCTTCACGCCCAGCGGCGAGACGACCAGCGGCCGATTGATGAGGATCGGATGTTCCATCATCGCATCGATCAACTGCGCATCAGTGAGATCCGGATTGTCGAGTCCCAGTTCGGCAAAGGGCGTGCCCTTCTCGCGCAGCAGGGCGCGCGGGGTGACGCTGGCGCGGACGATGAGGCTTGCCAGCAAGGCACGCGAAGGCGGAGTCTTGAGGTACTCGATGACATGCGGTTCGATGCCGGCATTGCGGATCATGGCCAGCGCATTGCGCGAGGTTCCGCATTCAGGATTGTGGTAGATGACGATGTCGACAGGCGTCTCCGGGTGGGTCATTCGCATGCTCCTGCCCTGACGCTGGCGCCCTCGCTCTGGCCGATTTCCCTGAGTTTGCGCCGCATCGCCATCTCGTCGAGGCTGGCGAGCGGGAGCGCGAGGAACAGCGAAATACGGTTCTGCAAGTAGCGCAGGGCCTGCATGAAGGCCTCGCGCTGATCATCGCCTTCGACGGCGGCCGGATCCTCGATGCCCCAGTGCGCCGTCATCGGATGGCCGATCCACACGGGACATGTTTCGCCTGCGGCGTTATCGCAGACGGTGAAGATGAAATCGAATTGCGGCGCGTCCGGCACGGCGAACTCGTCCCAGCTTTTCGAACGCATGCCCGCTGTGTCGAACCCAAGCCCGTTCAAAACCGAGAGCGCCATCGGATGGACTTCGCCCCTGGGCTGGCTGCCGGCGCTCCAGGCGCGGAAACGCCCTTCCCCCAGCTTGTTCATGATGGCTTCGCCCAAGATCGAGCGGGCGCTGTTACCGGTGCACAGGAAGAGCACGTTGTAGGTCTTGCCGGGGCCGATCGTGTCGGACATGGGAGTAACCTCAGGCCTTGCAGTCGAGCTCGCCGAACAGATCGGCGCACATTTCAGGGACGCCCTGGCAGCAGTCCTCCATCAGGAAGGCCAGCAGCCGGCGCATCCCCTCATAATCGGCGCGATAGTGGATGAGCCGGCTTTCCCGCTCGGACTCCACGAGTCCCGCCCGTTCAAGAATACCCAGATGATGCGACATGGTGGACGGAGGCACATTGGCGGCCTGCGCGATGGCGCCGGCGATCAGTCCATCGGGCCCTGCCTTCACCAACATACGAAAGACAGACAGGCGCGTGTCATGCGCCAGCGCGCCAAGCGCCTCGACGGCCGAGTCCTGCGGATTGAACTCCTTCATGGTCGATTCCATCCTTCCAAACTCATCGAATAATAGTAGGCGCCTGCGCGGTCAATCTACATTTCGAGAAGTATAGAATCATATACCACTATGGAGATGGCCGATGGTCTGAGTGACCATGATGCACTCATGCGGATGGGCCGACAGCCTCGATCCAGGCGGAACCATCTTGCGCCAGACGCTCATGACAGATAGATAGTAATAGATTACTATCTTTTGAAGGCGCAAGCTATGAACGGGCGGTCCAGACATCTTCCCGCTGACGAGCGACGGGCGGCGACCGTGGAGGCGGTGGTCGGCCTGGCCGCGGAACAGAACCCGAGCGACATCACCACGACGGCCATCGCCCAGCGGATGGGTCTGACCCAGGGCGCGCTCTTCCGCCACTTCCCGACCAAGGACGCCATCCTGCAGGCGGTGATGTCCTGGGTGACCGAGCGCTTGCTCGGCCGCGTGGACAAGGCGGTCGAGGAAGCCGCCTCTCCGGCTGCCGCGCTTGAAGCGGTTTTCATGACGCATATCGATTTCGTGTCTGATCACCCGGGTGTACCGCGAATGCTGTTCGGGGAGTTGCAGCGACCGGGCGAGACGCTTCCCAAGCGCATGGCCCAGACCCTGATCCGCCATTATGGCGAACGGCTGCATACCCTGCTCGACGCCGGAAAGGCACGGGGCGAACTGCATGCGGACCTCGATCCGGAAGCCGCGGCCACCCTGTTCATCGGCACGGTCCAGGGCCTGGTCATGCAATCCATGCTGGCGGACGATGTGACCCGCATCCGCAGCGATGCGCCCGGCGTGTTCGCCATCTATCTGCGCGGCGTCGGAGCATCATCATGAAGAACATCCGCCTGTCCGGCACGACAAAGCGGATCCTGATCATTGCGGCCGTCATCGTGATCATCGGTGCTGGATGGCTGTGGATGCAGCGGGGCAGCCGCGACGGCGACGCCCTCAATCTGTACGGCAATGTCGACATCCGGGAGGTGCAATTGGCCTTCCGCCAGTCCGGCCGCGTCGCGCAGATGCTGTTCGATGAAGGCGATCATGTCGAGCCGGGCGCACATATGGCGACTCTCGACGCGCAGCCGTTCGAGGAAGCGCTCGCGGCCGCCGACGCCGCCGTAGCGGCCGCACAGGCAGACCTCGACAAACTGCGCCGCGGGCTGCGGCCGCAGGAGATTGCGCAGGCGCAGGAGGCCCTCAATCAGGCCCTGGCCGTCGCCAGGGACACGGAGCGTAATTTTGATCGGCAGAGCCAGTTGCTCGCGTCGGGAGCCGCCAGTCAAAAGACGGTCGATGCCGCGCGCACTGCGCGCGATCAGGCCGCCGCCAGTGTCAAGGCGGCCCGGGCCGCGCATTCGCAAGCCGCCGAAGGCTTCCGCAAGGAAGACATCGCGGCGGGGCAAGCGCGCCTCGCCGCCGCACAGGCAGCACGGGCTCAAGCCGCCACCGCGCTCGCCGACACGGTTCTGCTTGCACCCGGCACCGGCACGATCATCGCACGGGTGCGCGAACCCGGCAGCATGGCTGTCAGCCAAAGCCCGGTCTATAGCCTCAGCCTTGATGCTCCGGTTTATGTGCGGGCTTATGTCGGCGAACCGGATCTGGGGCGTATCGCGCCCGGAATGCGGGTGCGCGTTCGCAGCGATTCCTCCGACAAACTCTATCAAGGCCAGATCGGGTTCATTTCGCCTCGCGCCGAGTTCACGCCCAAAACGGTAGAAACGACCGATCTGCGCACGGATCTGGTCTATCGTCTGCGGATCGTGGTCACCAATGCCGATGCCGCGCTGCGTCAGGGCATGCCGGTAACGATCGAGGTCGTAGTCGGACAAACCTCCGGCGCGCGCGCCAAAGGCCGCTGACGTGCCGCCCGCCACCGCGCCACAGGAGCAAAATGGCGATGTCGCGGTCGTCATCGACAGGTTGAGCAAGCATTTCGGCAGTGCGCCTGCGTTACAGGATCTCAGCGCGCAGATAAGCTATGGCCGACTGACCGGGCTGGTCGGGCCGGACGGCGCGGGCAAGACCACCTTGATGCGTATCCTGACAGGACTGCTGGTGCCGAACAGCGGCCACGCCAGGGTAGCGGGCTTCGATGTGGTGGACGACAATGACGCCATCCATGTCGCGACCGGCTACATGCCGCAACGCTTTGGCCTCTACGAAGACCTGTCGGTCATGGAGAATATGCGGCTCTATGCGCAGTTGCGCGGTATGGCCGCCGATGGACACGCCGACCTGTTCGCCCAACTGCTCGACTTCACACGTCTTGCCCCCTTTACCGGACGCCTGGCGGGCAAGCTCTCCGGCGGCATGAAGCAGAAGCTGGGTCTCGCCTGCGCATTGATGGCCCGGCCTGCTGTCCTGCTGCTCGATGAACCGGGTGTCGGTGTCGATCCGGTCAGCCGTCAGGATCTGTGGCGCATGGTGCAGGCGCTGACCGACGAAGGGATGGCCGTAGTCTGGTCGACCGCCTATCTCGACGAAGCCGAACGCTGCGACAGCGTGCTGCTGCTCAACGAAGGGCGGCTCGCCTATGACGGACCGCCCGGAGAGCTGACCGCGCGCCTTACAAGCCGGAGCTTTCGGCTGGAACAGGTCGGCGAGCGGCGGCGGGCCGTGCTAGCCGAAGTGCTCAGCCTGGACAGTGTCGGCGACGGGGTGATCCAGGGCGCCGGCGTCCGCGTGGTGCTGCGCGCCGATGCGGGAACCGAGCAAATTAGCGCGCTCGCCGATCGGGTCGGCGCACAACTGAAAGCGGTGCCTGCCCGCTTCGAGGATGCTTTCATTGATCTTCTGGGCGGCGGTCCGGGCGGCACATCGGCGCTTGCCGAAGGGATGCCGCCGGTCGAACTGGCTTCAGACGTTGCCGTCTCCTGCCGCGATCTGACCAAGCGTTTCGGCGATTTCACCGCCACCGACATGGTGAGCTTCGAGGTCCGCAAGGGCGAGATATTCGGTCTGCTCGGGCCGAACGGCGCCGGCAAATCGACCACCTTCAAGATGCTGTGCGGCCTGCTCAAACCCACCAGCGGCGAAGCGCAGGTGGTGGGGCTGGACCTGCGCCGGGCGACCGGTGCTGCCAAAGGCCAGCTTGGCTATATGGCGCAGAAATTCTCGCTCTATGGTTTGCTGTCCGTGCGGCAGAACCTGGAGTTCTCCGCGGGCGTCTATGGCCTGAAAGGCGCCGCGCGGCAGGCGCGGATCGACGAGATGATCGACATCTTCGGGCTGCAACCCTGGCTGTCGGCGGCGCCGGAGTCCCTGCCGCTCGGGGTCAGGCAACGTCTGGCGCTGGCCTGCGCGGTGATGCACCGCCCGCCCGTGCTGTTCCTGGATGAACCGACTTCGGGCGTCGATCCCATCACGCGCCGCGAATTCTGGACCCATATCAACGGCCTTGCCCGCAAGGGGGTGACGGTGATGGTCACCACCCATTTCATGGACGAGGCGGAATATTGCGACCGGGTGGCGATGCTCTATCGCGCCCGGCTGATCGCGCTCGACACGCCGGACGCCCTCAAACGCAGCGCGGTAAGCGATCTCCGTCCGGACCCGACCATGGAAGACGCCTTCATTCATCTGGTCGAAGCCGAGGACCGCGCTGACGAAGCCCGCAGCGGAGTTGCCGCATGAACGGCGCGGGCGGATCGCGAACGGACCTTCAAGCCATGCGCCGCTTCGATCCGAAGCGCCTTTGGGCGCTGGTGTTCAAGGAAAGCCTGCAGGCGATGCGCGACCCGTCCACGCTGCTGATCGCCTTCGCCCTTCCGGTCGTGCTGCTGCTGCTGTTTTCCTATGCGGTATCACTCGATGTGCGCGCGGTGCGCATCGGCGTCGTGCAGGAATCCGAATCTGCTTCGGCGCAATCGCTGGCCGCCGCCTTCGCCGGCACCCGTTATCTGGACGTCACCTTCGCCCATGACCGGCGCGAAGTCGCCGACCAGGTCGTCTCGGGCGATTTGCGCGGATTTGTGGTGATCCCGCAGGATTTCGAGCAGCGCCTGGCCGATCGCGGCACGCGGCCTCTGGTGCAGATCATCGCCGACGGTTCGCAGCCCAATACCGCCAACTATGTCACCAACTATGCGCAGGGCGTGGTGCAGACCTGGCGGGGCGGGCTTGATGGCGAGACGCCACGCGCAGCCGTCACGATGGAGCCGCGCTACTGGTTCAACGCCGAACTGGAAAGCCGCCGCGCGCTGGTGCCCGGCGCGATCGCCATCGTCATGACCATCATCGGCACCATGCTGACCGCGCTGGTGGTGGCGCGCGAATGGGAGCGCGGCACGATGGAAGCGGTGCTCTCCACGCCCGCATCGGTCGCGGAGATCCTGATCGGCAAGCTCCTGCCCTATTTTGCGCTCGGCATGCTGGCCACGCTCGGTGCGACCGCGCTGGCGGTCTTCGTGTTCGGCGTGCCGCTGCGCGGATCGCTGGCGGCGCTCCTGCTGCTTTCGGCCACCTTCATGGTGCCGGCGCTGGGCCAAGGGCTGCTGATTTCGTCTGTCACCCGCAACCAGTTCCTGGCCGCGCAGATCGCCTTGTTCTCCGGTTTTCTGCCGGCCTTCATGCTGTCGGGCTTTCTCTATGAGATCGACGCGATGCCCGCGCCGATCCGGGCCATCACCTGGGCGATACCGGCGCGCTATTTCGTCTCTTCGCTAAAAACCGTCTTTCTGGCCGGCGACATCTGGGCCGTCTTCGTGCCGAACCTGCTGGCGATGGGCGCCATCGGCGTCCTGTTTTTCCTCCTGGCCAAGCGCGCCACGCGCAAGAATCTGGAGTGACGAGCCATGACGCGGCACAATGGCTATCTCTCTTTCACCCGGCTGCGAGCCCAGTTCGTCAAGGAAGTGCTGAGCATCCTGCGCGATCCGCGCAGCCGCATGGTGGTGTTCATGCCGCCGCTGCTGCAACTGCTGGTGTTCGCCTTCGCCGCGACGCTCGAAGTGCGCAACGTCGATATTGCCGTGCATAATCAGGATGCGGGCCGCTGGTCGCATGAACTGATCGCGCGGCTCGATCGGGCCGACTTCATTACCCAGGTCTATCGCGTGACCGACGGTCAGGAACTGGGACGCCTGATCGACCAGGGCAAGGTGATCGCGGCGCTCGACATCCAGCCGGACTTTTCGCGCGCAATCGCTGCCGGAGACAGCGGCCGTATCCAGCTGTTGATCGACGGCCGGCGCAGCAATTCGGGACAGATCACCGCCAGTTATCTCTCCGCCATCGCCGCCGAAGTCGGCGCGGAGGCCAACCCCGGCACAGGTCCTGCGACGCCAGTGGCGGTACGCAACTGGTTCAATCCCAATCTGACGTATCGCTGGTTCATCGTCCCGGGCCTCTCCGGCATCCTGGCGTTCTTCAGCGCACTGCTCATAACCTCGCTGTCGATCGCCCGTGAACGCGAACTGGGAACCTTCGACCAGTTGCTGGTCTCACCAACCTCCACGCCGGAAATCATCCTGTCCAAATCCTTGCCGGCGCTGGTCATCGGCACCATGCTCGGACTTCTGATGATGGCCGCGGCCGCGGGACCGTTCCGGATTCCGTTCAACGGGTCGTTCGCGCTGCTGTTTGTCAGCCTGGTCCTGTTCATCCTGTCGGTGGTGGGCATCGGTCTGATGATTTCGGCGATCAGCGCGACCCAGCAACAGGCCATCCTGGGCGCCTTCGCCATCGGCGTGCCATCCGTCCTGATGTCGGGATTTGCCACGCCGGTCGAGAACATGCCCATGCTGCTGCAATGGCTGGCGCAGGCGATTCCACTCACCCATTTCCTGGTCATCGTCGAGGGCAGCTTTCTCAAAGCCATGGCGCCGGGCGACATATTTGCCAGCCTCTGGCCATTGGCGATGATCGCCCTGGTGTCGCTCACCATGGCCACCATCTTCGTTCGAGGACGCCTGCAATGAGATCGCCCCGCCACAGTCATGCGCCGTCATTGTCTGATACGGGCGGACGTTCCCCGCGATGGTCGCGCTACGCAATATTGATAGCTGGCTGCAGTTCGTTGACGGCCTGTATGGTCGGCCCCAACTACCGGGCGCCACCTGCCGTTGACACGGGTAGTGGCTGGAGCCGGCCGGTTGGGGAAGCGTCGGCGCCAACGGACCTGGACCGCTGGTGGAGGGCCCTGGGCGATCCCGAACTGGAGAGGCTGGTCGATACCGCACTGGCGCAAAATCTCGATATCCGTCAAGCCACCGCACGGATCGACGAGGCGCGCGCGCTGCGAGACCGCGCCGCTGGCCGGCAACTGCCCACGGTTTCTGCTGGCGCCAGTGTGAACCAGCGTCGGCAAAGCGAGAACGGCCCGCTGCCCGTTGGGTCCATTCCCGGCCTCGATGCGTCTCAGACGATCTACGATGCCGGCTTCGACGCGGCCTGGGAACTCGACCTGTTCGGCGCGAACCGGCGGGCGCTGGAAGGCGCGAACGCCCGCTTGCAGGCAAGTGAAGCGGAGGCGCAGGGCGTGCGTATGCGGATCGCGGCCGAAGTCGCACGCGCATGGTTCGAGGCGACCGGCGCCAGAGAAGAATTACGCGCGCAGCGGGCGACGGTGGCGACGCTGCACCAGACGCTGGAACTCATGCGCGGTCGCGCGGCGCTCGGCGATGTTGCCGGTGCCGACGTGGACGCAACCCATGAACGCTGGGCCGCCGCCAACGCCCTGCTGCCGGGCATAGAGGCGCGGCAGCGTGCGGCAGTGCTCGGCCTTGGTGTCCTGCTCGGCTCACCGCCGGAACGTGAACTCAAGCTGCTCGATGCAACTGCATCGTCTCTCATACTGCCGGCGCTGCCCGTGGGGGAACGGGCCGATATATTGCGGCGTCGCCCCGATGTTCTGGCTGCCGAACGGCGCCTCGCCGCCAGCACCGCCGATATCGGCGTGGCGACCACCGAACTGTTTCCCAAGCTCTCTATCGCAGCGGGCGGCGGATTTCAGGCGCTTAGCACGGGCGACTGGTTCGACACCTCCAGCACCCGCTACTCCATCCTGCCGCTCATTTCCTGGCGCTTGTTCGACGGCGGCCGCGTGCGCGCGGAGATACGCGCGCGGGAGGCCGTTCAGCGGCAGGCCGCGCTGGGCTATGAACAGGCCGTCCTGGCCGCATTGGGCGACGCGGAGCGCGCCTTGAGCGACTATGACGCCGGACGCGATGCGCTCGCGCGGCGTCAAACGGCGCTGGACGCTGCGCGTCGAAGTGTCGGCCACGCCGAGGCCCGTTTTGCCGCCGGCGATATCGCGGGGATTGAACTGCTTGCGGCCGAGCGCCTCCTGCACGAAGCTGAAACCGCCTGTGCCCGCGCGCATGCCACAACGGCGGTGCAACTGGTGGCGTTGTACAAGGCGATCGGTGGGGGCTGGGACTTGCCCGATGCGCCGACTTCCAAACACGTTTCAATTGGTGCCACAGTGGGAGAAGGGCAATGAATGACGCTGACGGGAACAGCAAGGAACCGGCCGCGCACGACTGGGCGGGGGAAGCGGGCACACGCTGGCTCGCCCAGCTCGACCGTTTCGAGAGCATGATCGAACCGATCGGCGCAGCGCTGCTCGCGCGAGCAGCCTATGTTGCCGGGGAGAAGGTGGTCGATATCGGCTGCGGCGGCGGCTGGACGACGAGGCGGATCGCCGAAAGGACGGGCAACACGGGATTGGCGCTCGGCCTCGACATATCGCCCGAACTGGTGGCGGCGGCAACGGATCGGGCGCAGCGCGCCGGTCTTGCCAACATCCGCTTCGAACAAGGCGACGCCGCGACGGCCATGCCCGAAGAAGCCCCCTTCGACCGGCTGCATTCCCGCTTCGGCACGATGTTCTTTCCCGAACCCTATGCCGCATTCGCCAATCTGCGCCGGATGCTGCGTGCCGGTGGACGGCTCGACATCGCGGTGTGGGCGCCGATCGCCGACAATCCGTGGCAGCGCAATGTCATGGCCGCGATCCGCCGGCATATCGACCTGCCCACGCCGCAGCCGCGCGAGCCCGGCCCCTTCGCGCTGGGCGAGCAGGATTATGTCACCGATCTTCTGCAAAGCGCCGGCTTCTGTGACATATCGTTCGACGCCTGGACGGGCGAGCAGCGCGTCGGCGGACCCGGCAGCGATCCCGAGAGCGCCACCCGCTTCGTGCTCGACGGCATGCAGGTCGGCGATCTCGTCCGGGCGAGCGGGGACGACACACGCGCAGCCGTTCACCGCAGCCTGGTCGAACTGTTCGAGCGCAATTGCGATAATGAAGGTGTTCGCATGGGCGCGAAAGCCTGGCTGGTGAGCGCCCGCGCGTGACCTGGCGTCAACCGCCATCCTCATCGTGAACCACCCACAGGCTATGCGAATCGATTTCCAGCTTGAGCAGGGCGCGGGCCGCTTCCGATCGCGCCATGATCTCGGACCGGCGCGCTTCACCCGCCTGACGGCGGGCATAGAGCAGGTCGGCAAGGTCGATCTGGCCGAGCTGGTAGCCACGTTCGGTTCGGGCCAGCGCACTAGCGGCGCTTTGCGCTGACAGATCCGTGTTTTTCCACGCCTCCAGCCGCAATGTGGCGCTGGACAGATCGGCATCCGCGATGGCCCTCACGGTCCGCTGGACGGACATATGCTCAAGCTGCGCGGCATTGCCTTCCGCGGAAGCCCGGTCCGCCGCCGCGCGTCTGTGACCGCCGCCCAGCGGCATCGACATGACCACCCCCGCGCCCTGCTCCATGCCGCTCCGCTCACTGAACAGCCGGACGCCGAAGGACGGATCGGCAATCCGGTCCGCGCGAACACGCTGCGCAACGACCGCCAGCCGCTGCGCCTCGCGCTCGGCGGCGCGGATTTCATGGCTGCGTTCGATCACCAGATCCCGCATCGCCGCAAGTCTCTGGGCCGGAACCATCGCGACGGACGTTTCCGGCGGCTCGATGGGCAGCGGTATTTCTGGAAAATTCGCGGCAAGCGCCACACGCGCCTGTTCGCGCGCCGCGAGCGAGTTCGCGGCCTGGGCCTGGGCCTGAGCCATTGCCGCCATGGCCTGATCAACATCGAGCGCCGCCGCATCGCGCAGCGCCACGCGCCGGCGCAGCGCGGACAGCTCCTTTTCCAGCCAGCGCACCGTATCGAGGTCGTTGCGATACAGCGCGCCGGCGACCAGCCAGTCGTTCCAATAGCCGGAGAGCAGCAAAGCCGTCTGATGCCGGGCATCCTCCATCCGGTTTTCCGCGACCTCTATGCCCAGGGCGCCCGCCTCGCGATCGAGCGCCGCCTTGCCCGGCAGGCGGAACGGTCGGGCGATCGTGGCGTCGAACTCGTCATAGCCGCCTTCCCTGTCCACGCTGCGGCGAACATAGCTGCCGGTAACGGCAATCTCATGGGTCCCCTTCGCCAGCATGTCGCGGTCGGCACGGGCGGCGTCCACCCGTGCCCGCGCGGCCGCCACGGCCGGATGATTGTCCAGCGCTTCGGCAACCTTTTCGCTCGGCGGCAAATCGGCGCGCTGGGCAAGCGCCCCAGCGGGTGTGAGCAATGCGACAAGCGCCCCGAGGATGATCGGCGATCTCATGCGATCCTCCCCCGGGCTGACACCGGGACTACGTGCCAGCGCACTGGCAGCGACCGCTTCGATTGGGTGACCGCGTCAACCAGTGTCCCCAGAGCGTCCTCATCGACAATCAGTTCCAGCGCGTTGCGGCGCAGAAGGCCCGACACCCGTTCCGCCGTGCTGGCGTCGCCGAAGTCCCAGCCGCGCACCGCCTGCTCGGCGATATGGATCGGCGCGTCGCAGGCGGCGCGGAGTGCGTCAGTCACGCTATCGGCGTCATGCGAGGCGCAATGGAAGGTCAGCAGGATGTCAGCCATTGTCGGTTTCTCCCGCGCTTTCGCCGAAACGCTCGAACAGGATCGGCAGCAGAATGAGCGTCAGCAGGGTGGAGGTGATGAGGCCGCCGATCACGACGATGGCGAGGGGGCGCTGGATCTCCGATCCCGGGCCGGTCGCGAACAGCAGCGGCACAAGGCCGAAGGCCGTGATGCTGGCGGTCATCAGGACGGGACGCCGGCGCCGTTCGGCGCCGAGGCGCACCGTCTCGGTCATGCTCCGCCCATCGGCGCGGAGCTGGCGGAAATAGGTGACCATGACCAGTCCGTTGAGCACCGCGATGCCGAGCAGGGCGATAAAGCCCACCGAGGCGGGAACCGACAGATATTCTCCCGAAGCCCAGAGCGAGACGATCCCGCCGACCATGGCGAAGGGGATGTTGACAAGGATGAGCACCGAGGCGCGCATCGAGCGCAGCGTCGCCAGCAGAACGAAGAAGATCAGGAGCAGCGCGATCGGGATCACGACCGCCAGCCGGGCCGAGGCGCGCTGCTGGTTTTCGAACTGCCCGCCCCAGACGATGCTGTAGCCGGCGGGCAGTTTGACCTTCGCGCCGACCTCGGCCTTCGCTTCATCGACATAGCCGACCAGATCGCGCCCGGAGACGAACGCCTGCACCAGCGCGAAGCGCGACCCGTTCTCATGGTCAAGCTTGACCGGCCCCTCTGTCCGCTCGATCCGCGCCATGTCGCTGACCCGGGCGACAATTCCGGCGGGCGTGTGCAATTGCAGATCGGTAAAGCGGGCGGGATCGGCGCGCAGCGTCTCATCGCCGCGAATGACGATCGGCACGCGCTTCTGGCCATCGGCGACGACGCCGACATGGACGCCTTCGATCTGCGCGCGCAACGCATCCTGTATCTGGTCGACCGGCATGCCGAAGCGCCCGGCGGCGGCGCGGTCGATGTCGAGCTGGAGATAGTCTACGCTGTCATTGGCGACGGTCAGCACTTCGGATGCGCCATCGACGTTTGACAGAATCTCCTGCACCTGACCCGCGAGATCGCCCAGCGTCGCCAGATCCGGCCCGAAAATCTTGACGGCAAGATCGCCGCGCGCACCGGTCAGCATTTCGGAAACCCGCATCTCGATCGGCTGGGTGAAACTCGGCTCGATGCCGGGCAGGCCTGCCATCGCCTTGCGCATATCCTCGACGATGAGATCCTTGTCGCCGCGCCATTCGGAGCGCGGCTTCAGGCGGACGAAGCTGTCGGTCTCATTGGGGCTCATCGGATCAAGTCCGATTTCGTCCGATCCGACGCGCGCGATCACGTCCTGCACTTCCGGCACGCGCATCAATGCGCGCTGCGCGGCCATGTCGCCCTGAACCGACTGGTCAAGATCGATGGAGGGCAGCTTGGTGAGCTGGACGATGATAGAGCCTTCATCCATCGTCGGCATGAAGGTCTTGCCGACCGCGCCATAGGCGATGCCGGCGATGACCAGCCCTGCCGCCGATAGTCCATAAACCAGCCGCTTGCGCGCGAAGGCGCCATCGAGGAGACCCCGGTAGCGGGGACCAAGCTGGCGCATCAGCCACGGCTCACCATGATGGCCGCTTTTCAGGCCGAAGGATGCAAGCACCGGAACGAGCGTGAGCGCGAGCAGGAGCGAGCCGGCCAGCGCAAAGACGATGGTGAGCGCAACCGGCGCGAACAATTTGCCTTCAAGGCCCTGCAGCGACAGCAGCGGCAGGAACACCAGTGCGATGATGGCGATACCGGCCGAGACCGGCACGATGACTTCACTTGCCGCCTGATAGACGAGGTTGAGGCGCGGGGTTCCCTCCTCGTGTGCCCGGCCGAGCCGTTCGACGATATTTTCCACCACCACGATCGACCCGTCGACCAGCAGGCCGATGGCGATGGCAAGACCGCCAAGGCTCATGAGATTGGCCGAAAGGCCCATGCCCTGCATGAAGAGGAAGGTGATGAGCGCCGCCAGCGGCAGAGTGGCGGCGACAATCGCCGCCGCACGCCAGTCGCCAAGGAACAGGATGAGCAGCACGACGACAAGGACGGCCGCTTCGAGCAAGGCTTTCTCGACCGTGCCGACGGCGCGCGCGATCAGGTCGGAGCGGTCGTAAAAAACATCGACATGGGTGCCTGTGGGCAATGTGCTTTCGATTTCCGCAAGGCGGGTGCGGACACCATCCACCACCTGCCGCGCATCGGCGCCGCGCAGGGCGATCACCAGCCCCTGAACCGCTTCGGCCTGACCGTTTTTGCTGACCGCGCCATAGCGCGTCAGGCTGCCGGTTCCGACCGTCGCCAGATCGCCCAGCCGAACGATGCGGTCGTTGCGGCTTTGAACCACCAGTTGCTGTAGATCCTCGACCGACCGGATTGCGCCGACCGCGCGCACGATCAGCGATTCCTCGCCGCTTTTCAGCCGTCCCGCGCCATCGTTACGGTTGCCGCTTTCAATCGCCGTCTGGATGTCCGCGATCGAGAGGCCTGCCGCCGCAAGCGCAACGGGATCGGGGCGGACTTCGAAGGTTCGCACAAAGCCGCCCAGCGCGTTCACATCGGCGACGCCCGGCACGGTGCGAAGCGCGGGGCGGATGGTCCAGTCGAGCAGTTCACGCTTTTGCTGAAGCGAGAGCGGTCCCTCGATTGTGAACATGTAAATGTCCGAAAGCGGTGTGGAAATCGGGGCAAGGCCGCCGCTGACCGACGCGGGCAGATCGGGCAACACGCTCGACAGGCGTTCGGCAACCTGCTGACGCGCCCAATAGATGTCGGTGCCGTCGACAAAATCTATGGTGATGTCGGCAATGGCATATTTGGCGGTGGATCGCAGGATGGCCTGATCGGGAATACCGAGCATTTCCATCTCGATCGGCGTGATGACGCGGCTCTCCACCTCCTCGGGGGTCATGCCCGGCGCCTTCAGGATGACTTTCACCTGCGTCTGGGCGATGTTCGGATAGGCATCGACCGGCAGCGTCACGAAGGCCCAGGCGCCAAGCCCTGCAACCGCGAGGGCGAGCGCGAGAACGAGCAGACGCCAGGACAGCGAGGCGGCGACTAGCGAACGCAACATGGCCCGGACCTATCGCGACAAGGCGAGCGCCTTGAGTGCGCTCGTGCCGGAAATGACCACCTGCTCGCCCGGCCTGACGCCTGAAAGCAGCACGGTTTGTCCCTCGACGGAACCGCCCCCAGATCCACCCAGCGTTACGTCGCGGATCGCATATCCGCCGCCAGTGGCGACGAAGACGATAGTCTTGTCCCCGATCATGGCGATCGCACCAGAAGGCACGCTGACGGCACCGGCCGGGGCTGGGCCGGACAGCGACATGCTGGTCGCGCGGCCGGCGATGATGCCCGGCCCGGCAGGAATCTCGGCCTTGAGAACGACCGAGCGGGTGGCAGGGTCTATCGTCGACCCCACGGCCGTGACCCGGCCGGCGATGTCGGGCTCGATCAATACGGTCATGCCCGGGCGGGCCGTGCCGACGAGCCGTTCGGGCAACTGGCCGACAACCTCATAGCGGTTGGCGGCGTCGATCACGTAAGGCGCGGTGGTTCCGTCCACCGGATTGCCCGTCTGGACGCTGGCGGTCGTGACGCGCCCCGCGATCGGCGCGGTCAGCGTATAAGTGCCGCTCGCGCCCACGCCATTGACCATTTTGAGGATGCGCGCCTTTTCGGCGACATCCGCGCCCGCTTCGGCCGCCAGCGCATTGGCTTCATCGGCGCGCGCGCCAGCGATGATGCCTTCGCGGGCAAGCTGCGAGAGCCGGGCCGCGTTCGACCGCGCCACGCCCGCCCGCGCATTGGCGCGGGTGAGGTCGGCCCCCATGGTCAACACATCGCGGCTGGAAATGATCGCAAGCGGCTGGCCCTGCCGGACCGTATCACCTTCGACCACCAGCGTCCGCATGACCACGCCGGGAAACGTTGCGGCCACCGCCACGCGCGCGTTGGCGGGCGGCTGGATCACCGCCGGAATGACGGCGATGGGCGCTTCAATCGCGGCGATGGCGGGCACAAGGCGGATACCGAGCTGCGCGGCCTGTTTGCGATCAACCGGCAATATGCCCGGCGCCGCTTTCCCGGCTTCAGCGGGTTGGAGGCTGGGCTCAGGGGCCGTGCCGGATCCGGCAAACCACCAGACACCAAGCACCAGCACAATGACGGCAACGCCGGCAAGGAGATAGTTCCGCTTCGACATGGGCTTCGCCTAGTGCGCGAAACTGACGAGACCCTGACGAGGCCAAAATGCGATCAGGCGCCGGGGAAGTGCAATGACAATTCCCGCGCGACAGGATCGGTGGTCAGCTCTCCACCGTGCGCCGCCATGATCCGGTCAACGATCGCCAGACCAAGCCCGGCGCCGTTGGTGCTGGCATGGTCCGCCCGGCTATGCCGCCGCACAAGTTCGCGAAGCCGATCGGTCGACAGGCCCTCTCCGCCGTCACCCACCGCGATCACCGGATCTGGGCCAACCCTTATGGTCACCGTGCTCCCGGTTGGCGTCACCCGGACAGCATTCTCGATGAGGTTCCGCAAGGCGGCGGCGATCGCTTCGCGCCGGCCCCGCGCCACGGGATGCCCGCTACCTGCATCGAGCGTGATGGCTTTCCCTTCCGCGATGATGCCTGGCGCCAGAAGGCTGACGACATCGCGGGCGATCTCGACAAGGGACACGGATTCCAGCGGGAATTGCGCGGCGGATGCGGCGTCAATTTGGGCCAGCAGCATGAGCTGGTCGATCAGGCGACGCATCGCGGCGACGTCATGCTTCAGGCGCGCGGAGTCGTCATGGTCGAGCCGGTCAAATTCGAGCGACAGCACCGCGAGCGGCGTGCGCAGTTCATGCGCGACATCGGCGGCAAAGGCTTCCTGGCGCATGGCGGCGTCGTCAAGCCGGCCGAGCAGATCATTGACGGCATCCGTGAACGGCAGGGCTTCGGCCGGCAGATGGGACGTGTCTATGCGAAAGCCGCGTTCGTGCCCACGCGCGGCCTCGATCGCGGTTGCGGCTTCCTCAAGGGAGCCAAAAGCCTGTCGGATCACGCGCCGCACGACGAAGGCGACGGGCACCATCAGCACGACCAGTGGAAGCGCGACATGCTCCAGCATCTCGCGCACGGCCTTGATCAGCGCGTCCTGCGCCGTCAGATCGTCGAATGTCAGGCTGTAGAAAAAGACGACCGCTGCAAGCAACAAGATGGTGCCGACAAGGCCGACGAGAGCAAGCCCTCGCGCAAGTTTGCGCGACACGGAGCGCCGATAGGTCACGCCGCGACATCCTTCAGCATATAGCCGACGCCGCGGATGGTGTGGAGCGCGCCAGTGGCACCAGCCTCGTCCAGCTTCCGGCGCAAGCGGGAGACCGCCGCTTCCACGGCATTGGGCGTCACCGGCTCGTTGAAATTGTAGAGCGCATCCTCGATCGTCTCGCGGCGGACGACGGTTCCCGCCCGCCGTAGCAGCAATTCCAGGAGGTCGGCCTCCCTGCGGGACAGATCGATGGCGTAGTCCCCGCAGTGCGCCGTGCGCGCCGCCGTGTCGAACCGCAGGCAGCCCGCTTCCAGCACAGGTTGCGCGCGCGGGCCGGGGCGGCGGAGCAACGCGCGAATGCGCGCGGCCAGTTCATCGATCTCGACAGGCTTGACGACATAATCGTCGGCGCCGGCGTCAAGCCCCGTGACCCGGTCCTCCAGCGCGCCGCGCGCGGTCTGGATGATCGCGGGCGGCATTTGCCGATACTGGCGACGGTTCGCCAGCCAGGCGACGCCATCGCCGTCCGGCAGGCCGAGATCGAGTATGATCGCGTCATAGACCGCGCCACCCAGTGCGCTGTCCGCATCGGACAGGGTCGTGGCGATGTCGCACGAAAAGCCCCGGCGCTGAAGGCCGTCCGCAACCAGCTTCGCCAGCCGGTCATTATCCTCTATGACAAGAACGCGCATCTATGCCGGCTTTCCTAGCACGATCCCGCCTCAATTCCCGCCCTGCAATCTGACCAGTCCCGCGCGGGGATCGAAAGAGGCCGTCTCAATCCCGGTCATTATCCTCGCCTTGAACGGCTGTTCCACCTTCGATTTCATGCCCTTGCTTTGCCTCGCCGTGCGACTGCGCACTGAACGCCGCGGAATCGTAGCGCAGGATGCCAAACACCGTCATCCCGATCACCAGGACGGCCAGCAGCACCGCGACGACGGCCGGCCGACGGGCATCGTGGGCGCCAGGGTGCAGAGCGACGCTCTTGCGGCCAGTAACCATGGCGCGCGCGAGATTTTCGCGGGTGAAGACGGACATCAGGACCACCGCTGCGACATGAACGCCGATGAGCGCCAGCAGGCCATAGGCAATCGCCTCATGAAGATCCTCGTCGGCCTGCCCCGCGTCGACCTGGATGCCGGTCCACAGCACCGCGCCGGTTGCAATGAGCATGGCCAGAACAGCGAGCGCCCCCAGCGGATTGTGCCCGATCGTGCGTTGTGGATGACCCGTCACAAGTTCCCGGACGTGGGACAGAAGGCGTGACGGTCGCACGAAATTGGCAAAACGCGCATGCTCGCCGCCGATAAACCCCCAGACAAGACGAAAGACAAGCAGGACAGCGGCGGTCCAGCCTGCCGCCATGTGCCAGTCCGCGATTCCGCTGTCTCCTTCCGAGGACAAAAAGGCAATCGTGATCGCCGCGACCAGCAGCCAGTGGAAAAGCCTGAGCGGGGCATCCCAAACCCTGAAACTATCACTGTAGCTCGTTTTTGCCATGAGCATCATTTGTCTCCTTGGCCTTTGGCCATAAGAGAGATTGCTGACGGCGCGCTGACGAACGCGGGGCAGCGATCACGTCAGACAGCCGCTCCGAACAGGCTGCCCACGCCTGCCGTCAACGCCATCGCCAGGGCGCCCCAGAACGTGACGCGGACGATCGACCGCATGACAGGGGCCCCGCCCGCCTTCGCGCCAAGCGCCCCGAGCAGCACGAGGCACAGAAGCGAAACGGCGACGACGAGCGGTATCAATTGCTGTCCCGGCGCGGCGGCAACCACCGCCAGCGGCATGATCGCCCCGGCGCTGAACGTCGCGGCGGATGTGAATGCCGCCTGCAACGGCCGCGCCGTGGATATGTCGGAAATTCCCAGCTCATCGCGGGCATGCGCCCCAAGCGCATCGTCCGCCATGAGCTGGTCGGCAACCTTGAGCGCAAGATCGGGGTCCAGGCCGCGCGCCATATAGATGTCCGCCAGTTCCTGCCGCTCGAGCCCGGGCTGCGTTGTCAGTTCCGCCGTTTCGCGGGCGAGGTCCGCCTTCTCGGTATCGGCCTGCGAGCTGACCGAGACATATTCGCCGGCGGCCATCGACATGGCGCCGGCGACAAGCGCCGCGATGCCGGCAACGAGGATGCCTGATCGGTCCGTTCCCGAAGCGGCGACGCCGACAATGAGGCTTCCTGTGGAAACGATACCGTCATTGGCGCCAAGGACCGCCGCGCGGAGCCAGCCGATACGTGATACCGCATGTCGTTCGGGGTGAGCGTGCAAGCGGGTCATGGGTCCTCCAGCCAAGGGTCGGCACAAGACCATGACCGCATTTGCTGACCAGCTCCTGACGCAATGTGATTTCCGGCGCTAATTGAAATGGAAAGGCAGGACGCAATCGAGCGTTCCCACGCCGAGACTTTCAGGCGGGCGCGGAAAGGGCGCCGCCAGGCGAACCGTGCGAAGGGCGAGCCGGTCAAGCTGCGCATTGCCGCTGGATTGCGCGAGCGAGATCTCGCGCAAGGCGCCGTCAGCACCGATGGAAAAATTAATCAGCGCCTCACCCTCAAGATGAAGGCCCGCCGGGCGTCTGGCGGCAATCCATTCCCACAACCGCCGAAGATAGGCCGCACGCGCAGTGCTGAGCGTTGATGACGCAGCCTGCGGCGAAGCAGGTTGGGGATGCGGCATGTCGACGTTCATGCGGGCAGGCAAGGGCGACGGTGCGACAGGTAGCGTCAAGGCAGCCTGATCGGAGGCAGGCCGGTCGGGCGACGCCTGCGGCCCTTGCCGCGCGCGTGTCGCTGGCGTTGTACTGGGGGGCGTCAGCTGATTTGCCGGTCTGGGGGCGGCTTTCGGCCGGCGGGCAGACGGCTGTTCGGTTTCGAGCGAAGGCAGCGTCATGATCGTGACCGTGCGGGGTTCCTCCCGCCTTTCGGGGATTAGACGCGGACTGTGGCTCCACAGGCCATAGGCCGCAAGAACACCCGCATGCAGGGCAAGCGACACGAGGAACCCGAAAGCCCTCGTATCGCTCGCCTGGGCCAGCCGGTATGCTGGACTGGCGGCCATGCCTCAGAATTTCGCAGTCAGGCCGATGTTGAAGGAGCGGCCACGACCAGGCACCGGCCGCAAGTCGCCGGTCGCCTTGTAATCGCCGAGCGACATGCCGCCCAGCGGCAGATCATAGCCCTTGTCGAACAGGTTCTGGACATCCAGGCCCAGCCGGTAATTGCCCCAGGCATAGCCGGTCCGAAGATTGACGAGCGCATAGTCGTCCGTTCGGGGTTCGTTGCGCGTGGCGTCGACCCGGTTCTTGTCCGCCACGACCGTCAGTTCGACCGCGCTCTCCCAGCCCCCGAGCCGATGCTCCAGCGCAAACGTCGCGTTGAACGGCATCTGATGGTAGAGCGACCCGCCGTCGTCCAGATTGCGCCCGCGCAACCAGCTTGCCGTTGCGGTCAGTTTCGCCGTGCCGGCCGATGACGACTGCCACAGCGCAAGCGAACCCGAGACATCGACGCCATATAGCTCGGCTTCGCGGTTGGCGAACCGAAGCTGCACGAACCCCGTCGGCGTGCCCATCATATTGGTGAAATCGGCCAGCTTCACGACATCGATATAATCATGGACGCGCGTGTAATAGGGTGCGATCCTGAGCGTCCAGCCATTGGCGCCGGCGCCTTTCAGACTGACCGCGGCACTTATCGTATCAGCCCTTTCGGGCTTCAGGGTGGGATCGCCGACATAGCCGTTGCCATCACCGAACCAGCCGATCATCCGGCTCGACATCGAACCGCGTCCCCAGCTGTAGCGCTCATAGACGCCCGGTGAACGGCTCTTGCGCGCATAGCCCAATTCGAGCGTCGCCTGATCGCTCGGCGCATAGCGGACAAGGGCCGTGGCGCTCCAGTTGCTGTCATGCCGTTTGCGATCCGCGGCGTTGAACGCGGTGGCCGCCATCGCGTCGGCCATATTCATCATCGAGGTGGAATAGGGCTGGACCTCGCCGGTGTTCATCCAGACCTGATCGTTGCGCACGCCGACCAGCGTGGTGAGCTGCGGCGTCCACTTCGCCTCCCATTCGGCAAAGGTGCCAAGCCGGTCGCGCTTCGCGCCGTTCACATTGATATAGGTGTTGGGCCCCATCATCATGTGGCCCGCGACCGCCGGCCAGTAATCATTGAGCCATTGGTGGTGGAATTCGCTCCCGAGACGCAGCGTGTCGCGATTGGACAGCATAATGTCGCCCTTGAGCGTATAGCCGGCGCTATGAACCTCGGTGTTCATGGGCATGCCGCCGGTCGCGGTGCCGCCCTTGTCCGCCAGGAAGTTCATCCGATGATCGGTGTCGCGATAGAAGGCGCGCAGGTCCAGATCGCCCCAGTCGAAGGCGCCCTTCCAGTGACCGTTCAGATACCAACTCTTGTTGGATGTCATGTCCATATACTGGTTGGGAAAGCCCTCGTACGGCGAGAAATGGTAGCCGCCCTTCAGTTCGAACAGCCCGATATCGGTCTGCGCGGCCAGGCTCAGCGCATGGTCCGTCTTCTTGTATTCAGTCGAACGGACGGTGCCGTCACGGCCGCCGCCCTTGTAATTGTCGGACTGGGTGAAGGAACCGGCATAGCTGAGGCTGAGCCGGTCGCTTGCCGCCGTGATCGAAAGTGCGCCGCCGAAGCCGTCGCCGTTACTGCGGTAGAAGGTGGACAGTTCGCCCGTCAGCAATCGTTTGCCCGCCTTGGCGAAGCGCGGTGTCAGGGTTTCCACCGAAATCGCGCCGCCGATGCTGTCACCGCCCATGCTGACCGGCGTCACGCCCGTGATGACGCTGATCGCGTCGATCGTCTGCGGATCGGTGTAGGACAAAGGCGGGTTCATCGCATTCGTGCAGGCGATGTCGATCGGCACGCCGTCGACCAATATGGTCAGCCGCTGGCTTTCGAGGCCCCGGATCACCGGCAGGCTGGAAAAGCCACCGGCGCCGAAGCTGCTGCCCCCCGGCAGGCGGCCGATCAGCGCCGCCGTATCGCTTGTTCCCGATTGCAGGGGTGCGACCTTGTCACGCAAAAGGATCTCGGACGACACGGGACCGGCAGGGCGATCCTCGGAATCGATCCCGATGGACGGAAGAACCTGTGTATCCTGCGCAAAGGCACTCGCGGCCGACAGGCCATAGAATATTGCAGCCGCGCTCGCGGCTTTGGAAATGACAGACATGGATGGATCCTGATCCGGGCGCGCGGCGGTCCGCGCGCCGTTGAAAACGAACGGCGAAAGGGATCAGGCGGCTGTTGGCGGTCCTATTGGCGGAGGCCGCAGAAATGGCGAGGCACCGGGCAGGGCGAAAGATAGGCCAAGAAAGCCCATCGCCAGGATGAAGGCAATGGCGAGCGCCAGCAGGATCGGGTCGGCGGCGGCGAGCGCCGGCGACGACAGACCCGAGAAAGCGCAAGGCATGTCGGCCTGCTTGTGATCCGCGGGATCATGATCGCCGGACCTGCCCGGAAGCTCCATCATGACCGTTTGCGGACCCTGGCCCGAGCAGAGCTGGACCAATATCGTACCCGAAGAGACGGTCGGCATGAACCCGGCCGGCACCAGCACCTTCAGCATGAGCGCGGCCCCGGCCAGCCAGATGGCCAGCCAGCGATGCCGGGCAAGGAAGGAGCGGATCATGGTCACGGGAGCGGTCTTTAGAAATCGGTCCTGCTGATGTCGAGGTGACAAGTCGGATTTTTTCGCATACATCGCCTTGACTTAGCGCATCGCGAACAGCTCCTGATGGAAACGTTTCGCTACCGGAAAGCCCAGCGCGGCAAAGTCCCGGCGCAGCGTTTCACCAAATCCAAGGGGGCCGCAAAACCAGAGGCTCGCCTCCCGCCATTCCGGCACGGCGGCGCGTATTCGCTCGCCATCGAGGCGGCCATCGCGTGCATCGACCAGAACATGCAGGCGAATATGGGCAGCCGCCGCATCCGCTTGCAGCTTGCCCAGAGCCTCCTCGTCGACTTCGGCCGTGCAGTGGAAGAGATCAATCTCCGCGCGCGCGCCTTCGGGACTCTGGGCCAGATACTTCATGCGGGCGATGAACGGCGTGATACCGATCCCGCCACCGATCCAGATCTGACGGGCGCTATCATCGTCGAATGTGAAGCATCCATAAGGCCCCTCGATCCTGATCTCCTGGCCGACATGGAGTTTTTCGGGCAGGCGCCGCGTATGATCCCCCAGTCCCTTGGTGATGAAGGTGATCCGCCGCTCATCCTCGCGCCAGGCGGACGCGATGGTATAGGGATGCGGCCCTTCGGCCGGGTCCGACACGGCAAAGGCGAACTGGCCGGGTCGGTGGCCGGGCCACCCCTCCCCCATGTCGACGATGGTCTCGAGCGCCCGCACGCCCGGATAATGGTGGATGGCGGCAATCCTGCCCGGCACCTGCCGGTCCCGGCCTGCGCGGCGCGACAGAATGAGGATCGCCGCCCCGGTGCCGCAAGCAAGCAGCGCCGCCAGCGTGAGGCCGTACGGAGACAGCCAGTAGCTGAACGTCGTCAGGATCACGGCATGAAAGACCAGCACGAGATAGGCCAGCGCCAGAAGCCGATGCGTTCGATAGAAGAAGCGGTAGGGAATGCGCTGGATGAGCGCGACGGCGATCAGCGCAACCACGGCATAAAAGGCCCACTCGCCCAGACCCTCCGCCGTGTGGCGGAGACTGGCGAACAGGGCCTCGACAGGATTGCTTGCGGGCGGTTGCGGGCCACGCGACGGTCGTTCGAGCCAGCCCCACCCCACGGCCCATTTCGGACCCTTCGCCCACAGCCAGTGCGCGATGGCCGTGACCAGTGCCGCGATGCCGAGCCATTTGTGGAGACGATACATCTTGTCCAGTCCGCCCAGCCCATGTTCGGGCCAGCGGGGGCGGATGGCGAGCATCATCGCGACGCTCATGCAGGCGATCGCCAGCGCGCCGCTATACTGCACCGCCGCGCTGCGGATCGCGAAAAAGCCGGACGACCGGAATATGGACAGGTCCGCAAGAAGCCACAACATGGTGACCAAGGCGGCCAGGCCCCAGAATGTCAGTCGCAGGTTGCGCATTTCGATCCTTGTCCGGCCCTTGCGTCAATTGTTCCCTTCGCCCTGTAGCGATCGGCCCAGCTGTGGGATTGATTTCGGACAAGAAGGCAGAACCCCTTGCTCGGCGCATGCGAACATCGCCGACAAGTCTGACGAAAGCCTGACGAGCATTACCCAAATTCGATAGTGTCAGGCCTCGCAGCGTGACATATTTCACGAAATGGGTGCACCATCGGCAGCATAGGTCCGGCTCCGGTCGTATTCGTGGTCGCCCGCTTCGTCGACAAGATAGCCGGACACTTCTTCGGCGTAGTCCGCTTCAAGCACTCCTGTAGCACTCGGAATCAGACGAACACCGAAACCGTTGGCAAAGAGAAGGCGATCTGCCTCCTTCATTGCTGCAAACTGGTCATGTGCGGTCACGCCCAGTTTGACGCGCACGGTGGCATAGACGTGAACGAAATGGGTTGGCGCAGACATGCTGATCTCCCTTTGAGGCATTGGAATGATCGCGGGTGACAGGCCCAGATGCCTTGGCGCACGGCCGACATCGTCAGCCCCGATCGAGGCCGAAGTCATCAGCGGGGTTCGATGACGTCCCGCAATATAGTGCTGAGGGCATCATTGATCGCGTAAAGCACACCGCTATGGGCAGTGTCGCCCATGCCGTCGAGATAGAGATCCGGGATTAGATTGTTGACTGCATGCGTCGCATCATCAACGAGTTGATCGAATTCGTCCTCGGTCATGGGGCTATTCCTGACCAGGAGATGCGGACAGGCTCTCAACCTGTATCCGGAAGGTGGCGCCATCATTGAGCGTCAACCCGATCTCGACACCGTCTTCATTTTCACAGCTGGAGAGGATTTCCACGTCAGCACGGGTTCCATGCACAGCCGAGACGATATGATGGTGGTGATCCCCTGACGGCCGCCCTCCCACGTCGCATGCCTGCATGTGGGTCTCGAGCAACTCGCACAGCACTGCGGCGACTGTGCATGCTTTCGTCATGGACGATCCGTCAGTCATCTGCGTGCTCCATCCTGTCGTCAAAGAAGGTGCCGTCGTTGCCGAGCGCGGTGAGTTCAGCCTGCAGGGCATGGGGTGGGACATCGTCGGCGGATGTGATGGCGAAGGCGCCAACCATGTCACCGAAGTCCATTTCCTCGCCGATACGGGCGAGGCTCATGGTCGAGAGGCGATCCTCATCGCTGTCATGCATCAACAGCGTGACGCCAATAGTCACCTTTCGGATTTTCATCTTATGGGATGGACGCCTCCCGCAAGCGGGCCGAGCATGTTGCCACAGCGACCGGGAAGAGGAGTTCATCACATGCAAATGCTAGCGATCGATTTGGGCAAGCAGTCTTTTCACATCTACGGGATCACTTGCGAAGGTGAGGTAATCTCGCGGAAGGTTAGCAGGGCAAAGCTGGTCGATGCGGTGACCAGATTGCAACCGCAGTCGGTCGCGATGGAAGCCTGCGCCAGTTCACACCACTGGGGCCGCGTCTTCGAGGCGCTGAGTTATGCCGTTCGCCTGATCCATCCGCGTTTCGTCAAGCCATTCGTGAAGGGATCGAAGAATGATGCGGTTGATGCCGAAGCCATTTTCGAAGCTGCCAACAGGCCAACCATGCGGTTCGTGCCGCTGAAGAGCGTCGAACAGCAGGATCTGCAAGCTCTGCACCGAACGCGTGACAGACTGATCGTGCAGCGCACCGCGTTGATCAATCACACTCGTGGTCTTTTGGCCGAGTATGGCGTCGTCATGCCGGCAGGTGCGTCCCGGTTCCGGCTGCAGGTCGACAAGATGATCGAAATTGCCGAACTATCGCACTTGGCGAAGGACCTGTTCCTGAAGCTCGTCGAGGAGTATCGCGACTTGGATGCCAGAGTATCCACTCTGGATGACATGCTGGTTGATATCTGCCGGAGAGACGATCGTTGCAAACGTCTGACTACGCTGCCGGGGGTAGGACCGATTGTCGCAACCTCCCTCATCGCCGCAATTGACGATGGCCGACACTTCGCATCCGGCCGAGCCCTTTCTGCCTGGATTGGACTGGTTCCGCGACAATACACGACCGGCGGAAAGCCAAGGCTCGGTGGTATCGGGAACAGAGCCAATCATTACCTGAGGCGCCAGCTGATACATGGTGCACGGTCTGCGTTGCTGCGGATCGCCAAGCATGACGACCGGCGTTCAAAATGGGCGCAGGAACTGCAATCAAGGGCAGGCCACAACAAGACACTCGTCGCCATGGCAAACAAGACTGCTCGCATGGCCTGGGCGATGTTGCGAAGCGGCGAAAGTTACAAAATGGCGTGACCGTTCGGGCAGCGGGCCGCAATCTGATCAGAGGTTACAAATGCGAGGTGAAGACTTGATGGTGTAACGGCACGGACCGCCGCTTCACAGCCTGTAAGGAACGATGGCCCTCGAGGCCGCTCATCTTAAAAGGCACTGAACCGCGCGGATTCCCATCATGGCCAGGGGCGAAAACACCTCAATCAACAGGCCGGATAGATTCACGCATCCAATGCCGGAGCAACATCGAGAAACTACCTTGCGCGGGAGGCGTCCATAGAATCGTTCCTTCCCTGGATTGACGTGTTTGCTGGCCTTGGCCATGCCAGCCGCGTTGCACCGCCGAATGCCCGCAGGCGCGCTGCCATCGTGCTGCGCAGACGGGCGCGATTTGCGATGACGGTTTCCCATGCCAATGGCTCGCCTCGCGCCGTGACGAAGCCCGCGGCAGGCTTACCGTCGGCGGTTTCGATGACGATGCGGTGGCCGCGCGGGGGAAGCTTGCCGGCATAACGGGCCGTAAATTCTCCGAGCCGGCCCGTCAGGCCATTGACGGCCTTGCCCCAACGAATGTGGCCTGCCCCGACCGTCTGGCCCGCGAGAAACCCACGGTCGAGCCAGATACGAAAGTGCGTCCGTTGCTGGAGCGCGGTGTTCCGCGTTCGTTCCATTGTCCGGCAAAGCGGAAGCGCTGCAGCATGTGCATCGAGCAAAGCCAGATAATACCCTTGGGCAGCGACAAGGATGTCATCAAAGTCGCGATCACCGAGCAGCGCCCGCAAGCAGGCCTGGAGTGCGCGATCGGACGCGAGTACCTCCAGTGCTTCGGGACCACCGAGGGGCAGCGCCGTATCGGCTCTATCGAGAGGGTGAAAACCGGCTCCGGAAATGACGACGATGGTCGCCTCCCCGCAGCCCGAGCAGGAATCGAGAGCCGGACGAAGCAGGGCCGTTTTTGCCGGCGCGGCGACCAGTCCGGCTTCGGGCGCACCGATCAGGAGGAGGCGACGATGCCAGCGTGCCGGCCGCGGCACGTCAGTCGGCTTGAGCCATTCGCTGGGACGAGGCCGCGCGGGCAAAATGGCCGAAGACGTTGGTGTGCGATCCACCATCAAGGCGCGGCGCGCGGTGTCGAAGAGGTCATCGCGGTTGCCGCCACCATCGCAAAAGCCGTGATCATAGGCTTCGGCGCCCGCATCGAGTGGGCCAGGCTTGCGGCATTCGGGATCCCAGCCCGCATGCGCGGCATACCAGCCATCGGCATAGCGGACCGATCGATCCCAGTCATGGCCATGGAGATCGCGCGCGCGCAGAATGGCACGATCGCGATCATCCCCCCGTCCCTCGGCGACTCGTCTTGCGGTGAAGGCGAAATTGCGGGCCTGTCGTTCCGCCTCGACCATGTGCGCCATCGCTTCCATCACCGGCCGCAGTGCCGTGACACGCTCGCGCATACGTGCCATGCGCTGATCGAGTGGGGAATCGTTCGCAAGGTCCGGGAAGCGGCGCCAGGCATCAGCGAGCGCCGCTGCTTGTACCGGGCTTCGACCATGGGCAATCCATGCGTCGGTGTCAGCGGGGTCAAACGGCTCTGACATCATCGGTCTCCTTCGATGCGAATCCCAGGAGACGTGGCGGCGATGGTCGGAGGGGACAGCGTACCGCTCCGACAGTTTCTCGATCACACCCACAACTGGCATACGCGCGCGCAAGCCCGCGCCCGAAATCGGAATGCACCGAGATCAACGCTTGCCGTTCGAACGAACTTTCCGTGAAAGGTATATAGAGGCGATAGGAATAGCCCGACTCCTGGACGCCGATCCTGACGCGGACGAAAAGAATGCGCATGATCGCCTTCGTTCAGGCGACGAGACGGGGAACAACGGGCTGCGATGTGGACAAGCGAAGCTCCCGCCGGATTCGTGCGGCGAAGCGGCCCGGGTCGACAAGTTCGCGGATTGACGCCCAACAATTACGGTCTCCAAGATGATCGTCGCGGCCCTGCACCTTGCGAAAGCACACTTCCCGATCGGGACCGGAGAGGCCGAGCGAGAGTTGCACCCAGACATCCTCGCCGTGCAGCGTCACTTCGCCTGACACGGCGGGACCACCCTTGTTGGACCGGATATCGAAACTGCCCTCGTCGAGCGCGAGGGCGTCGGCCAGGCGGCGCATGGCGGCGCGCCCCTCCGAATGAAACAGGCGCTTGGCGGGCTCGTCATGGGCAACGCCGCGATAGGCGAGCGTCTTCAGAACCGGCCGGTTCCGCAGCTCGGCGATCCGCGCGATGCAGTCGCGCCGCAGATCCGCGTCCGGTGCACGCGTTTCGCACACCGTCCCCAGATGGCGCGCAAGCAGAATAACCGCCGGATCACGTTCGAGATCGATGCCGGCGTTGCGGCAATCGGTGATGGCGGCGTGGATCGCATGCAGCGCCGTGCCGATCGTGATCAGCGCGCTGGGATCGAGAGCCTGACTGTAGCGGAAGGCGAGATCATAATTCATGAGAGTCTCCGGGTCTCGAGCGGTTCGGCCGCTCACACCTCCGTTCCCCCTCTCCTCACCTTCAGTCCGCTGATGCTGCGCCGTAGATGTCCGCTGCCCATTGCTCGGTCCACAGGGCCGTCATCTCGTCATGGTCGAGATCGCCGGTTTCGATGAGATCGCGTATCTCGCGGCGCGCCTGTGCGATCACCCGCTCCCAGGGGTCTGCCGGTTCGGGAGGTGGCGGCACCTCAGGTTGCACCGGCAACTGTCGCGAAGGCCGATCAAGGCGAGCATGCTGTCTGAGCAACCACTGCGTCATATGGTCCGCCACCAAGCGGTCGGTCTTGGCTTGACCACAACGTCGCGCGGCGATGCGCGCGCTGACCCCATAGGCCTGGCTGTCGATCGAGGCGATACGATGGGCGAAGGCGGTGAGATAGGGGATGGCGGCGCCCTTGACGCCGAAGAGATGCAGACGGGTCTGCCTTGGCAGCACCTGGTCGAGACGATCAACGACGGCGATCAGTCCATCCGCGCCATGGACAGGGCGCCGGCACATGCTGCCGACACCGACAAGCCCGGCGCGCTCGATCATATGCGCGAGCGCCACTGCACAGCGTTCATAATCACCGGGATGACGTCCCTGAATGACCGGCATGAAGGTCGCATCGATCCCGGCATTTTCAGCGCGCAGCCGGCATTCGATGTTGGCCCGGATGGTACGGGACATGCGGTCGAGCACCTCGTTGCGATCGCTGGCCACTTCCTGCTCGACGCAATAGTCGAGGCTTGCCCACCAGCGGAATGGATAGGCTGCGGCCAGGCCGACATAATCATCGACCGTCCAGGGATAGCGCCCATAGGTGACCATTGCGCTGAACCCCGCGCTGTCGAGGCTGAGGCTGCGAAGACCATGCGCATTCATGAGTGGCCGCGTCGTCCAGCCGGCCCATTCGCGCCAACCTCGCTTCGTCGACCAGCGCGACAGGGCATTGGCGGAAATCAGGACGGGCTGCTGAAGCTGTCGGGCGCGCCGCAGGAGCACCCCATCAGCAAGGTGCGGCAGTCCCACCATGACAGCGATCGAGCGTGACTTGACCGGATAATTGTTCATGTTATGTTCCATTCAAGGGAGATTTTTAATGACCGAGCAGGCCGCCCGCTATTTTGAACCGTTCGATCTCGATGTGACGCTGCGCGATGCCGCGCTTGACGATCAAAACCGCCCCACCCGCCGCATGCTGGCCAATGCGGCGATCGGTATGCATGTCGAGGATGCCTATTATTCGGTGCGCGAACTGCGCGAGGCGATGTCCTGGGTCCATGAGGGTGAGACGGGCGGCAAGCGCAAGCTCGCGTCCATCCTGAGCAATCCGGCAGGCGACGATTTCCAGCGCTGCATCTATTTCTGCCTCGCTGGCCGCGGCATCGTCGAGATGCTCGACGATCTGATGTGGCTCGAAGAGCTGCTCGAAGCGCGCGGCCGCGTCGCGGGCAGCATCCACCGCCGGAAAATCAGGGCACGTCCGCTGGTCTCGCCTTATGTAGCTGACGAACCGGATGGCCCTGTCGTCGCCTCAACCGAGAACTTCAGGCAAGGCCGTTCCTGGTGGGCCGATCCCGGCCTCACTGCCTGACGGGACCGCGCGGTACGCCGCTCCAGCCTTGGAGATCACCGCTCACAAGCGAGGCGGTCGCCGCGCCGCCACCGAGCCGGCTCGATCCACTGGCCAGCGAACGCGCCAGCCTTGTTTCGCTGCGCGGCGGCAAAGGCTTCGGTATATTGCTTCGCACGCGCCGGATCGGTTTTCAGGAATTGGGGTTGGGGAATGGCGAGACCCGCGCGGATCAGCGTCTCTCCGAGATCGCGGCCTTTCACGGTCACAGTCGCCACCGGCCGACCATAGCTCGAGCGGTTGGTGAGCCGGATTTGGGCGTCGGCTTCGCCCAGAATCCGCGCGGCATGATCCTGAGCCGCCTTGCCACATTCCCAGCACGACCGCGCCCGTTCACAGAGCTGACGGCGCTCGAACGCATCGACACCAAGGAGACGGAAATCGGCTGCAATCGTGTCGCCATCGAGCGCGCGAGCGGATGCGGTAAACCCCGGCTCATTGACGGGAGCACCCCGGACGTCGCATGCGGAGACAAGGAATAGGAAACACAGAAAACGATACATTCGATGTCTATGACAAAGGGCGCTGATCTTTTCCATTGCGTCGAACACGAAGTTCAGTCCCCAGGAAACCAGTCGAACGTCAAGGTGCGCGCGCCGGCCCGGCTTTCGAGTTCAAGGACGTCGGCAATGGTCCAGATCTTGCGGGATTCGCGCGCCAGGTCCGCGTAACCACCGTAGGTGCAGCCGCCATGCACGATGAACTGGGCGTGGATGTTCTGGGTCGCCGCTTCGGAGAGAAAGAAGCCCGCAACGCCCTTGATATATTGTGGCGGGAGAACGCCCAGCATAGCGTCGTAGAAACGCTGCGTGATCCGGCTGAGAGGAAATGACGCCAATGTTTCGGCGCGCGTGCGTTCGAAATAGGCGTTGGTGGACTCGACAACAGCGTCGGGATGGCGATCGCGGTGACGCGCGAGCAGCGCGGCTGCGTCCTCCCTGCTGTGTGCGTAGTCGAGGGGGAATTTCGAAGACCGCGCGGTAATGTAAAAGTTAGTGTCCATGGCGGATCCTTCCAGCTTGGAGAACACCGTCATTCATCCCCCTTCCCTCTTGCCATGGGTCGCGAGCGGCGGGATCATGGGCCTGGCTGCGTTGCAGCGGCGGTCAGCATGCGGATGGGCTTTGCTCCGGAAGACATGAATGGAGAGGGCTTCAGGCGACCATCTCGAGGACGATCAGGCCCGACGACGCAGGGTCGGTAGAGATGCGGAAAGGCTGCAGCGGATCGGTAGTGCGCAGGATGCTTACCTTACCCTGCGAATGATCGAAAATCCGGCTGGCGACGCGCAGGGCATTCTCGCGGCTGCAGAGCAACTGGCGTTTGGGAGACAGACAACGCCTGTCGATGGCCGTCGTCATGACCTGATCCCTTTCTCCTCGAGGATTGACGCTCATGCAAACAGCGTCTTGTGGATCTTGGTGACCGGTACGACCACCCAGGCGCGCGTCATGAGGCGACTGATCCGGTAGAAGCAGCCATTCTGCGGATCGCGAAGCACGAGCCTCCGGCCGCGCTTGCAGACGACGAACTCCTGCGCGACATTACCGTCGGTGAAGGTCACCGGCTCGGGAAGCCGGATGCGATCCCCGTCCGCGAGTTTGCGCGCGCGGTGCGCAAGGTTCGCCCGGCAACGTGCGCGCCAATCGAGCGCATATTCATGCTCGGTCGGGCTCAGCAGATCGAGGATCGCCGCGGGGCAGTCGGCCTCGCATGGCCCCATATTTTCGGTCAGTCGGGTAGGATTGGTGCTGCTCATGGAGTCAGCCCTGATCCCCCCGCCGAACCGCACGTGCAGCTTTCACCGCATGCGGCTCTCCACTGTGACGAACCATCACTTTGCCGTAGATCGGGCAGGCGGCCTCTGTGAGTATCCCAGTGGCATTGCTCGCACAGGACCACCGTCCTGCGGGCGCGTGCCACCTTCATTCTCACGACAAAACCGCGGTGCGAAACATCGGCCATCCCCCGGATATGGTGCACCTGACACGGAACATCGGATCGACCGCAAGCCTCGCATTGCTTGGCATTCTGACGATCAACCCAGTCCGTACGTGAGTGGGTGAACACCTGCGTCCAAGGCTGGATATCAATCCTGGACGAGGTGGCCGGATCACGTTTCAGATGAGCCAGTTTCCAGACTTTGACCGATCGGGGCTGGCCATCGACGTCGTAGCCGATGGTGAATTCCTGCCCCGTCCTCATGCGGGCCAAGACCGCTCGCACATTGGTTTTGTGCTTGCTGGCCAAGGTCTTGAACAAGCTCCACCGCTGGAGAAACTCAAGCCTGTTCAGCTTGAAGCTCACATCCTTGGCGAGAGCATAGTAGTTCGCAAAACCCCGCAATTCGGCGTTGTAAGCTAGGACGATCTCAACGTCGCTGCAGCTGAGCAGCAGGCTACGATGACGCGGCTTCAACACCGACAGATCACCATAACCTTTTGCAGAAGCGAACGCGTGGACCTTCTCCCAAGGGACATGCAGCTGCATCACTTCCGACGGCGGCCTACGAAGGAAGCTGACGGAACCTTGTCGGCTCCGGACAACCCGTTGGCGTGTCGTATATGTGCGGACCTCATATCCAAGGAAGGCGGCTCCATCGCTCGCCTTGCGGATACCGCTTTTCTCCTCGGACACCGTGAGCGCCAGCGCCTCGGTCAGGAATGCCCTGACTTCGGCGAACACGCTTCGTGCATCCTCCTTGCTACCGATAACCCCAATCATGAAGTCGTCCGCGTAGCGACAGTAACGAAGTCGGCGATAACCGGGGTCCATCGCGTCTCTCGACGGGATGGACCGCTTTTGCGGCAGTAAGGTTTGGATTTTGGCCAAGGAGGCCGCAACCTTCACCTCGTCGACATTGTCTTTGGCCCGCAGCATGGTGACGCGCTTCCGTTGTTTCTGGATGCGCCCAGCCAGTCGCCCATATTCCGGGTTCGTGGCACGGACCTTCCCCCTCTCGAAAGCCGCGATCCGTTCCGCCATGAACATATCGAGTTCATGGAGGTAGATGTTGGCCAAGATTGGAGAGACGATACCGCCCTGCGGAGTGCCGCTGTAGGTCCGGGTGTGAACCCGGTCTTCCATAACACCCGCCTTAAGCATGCTGCCGATCAAGCCGATGAATTTCTCGTCATCGATCCTTTTCCGCAACAGCCGCAGGAGGATGTCGTGGTCGATGTTCTCGAAGAACCCCGCGACATCCACATCTACGAGCCATTTCACCCCCGTCCATACGGCTTTGACGTGTTCAAGCGCCGTATGACACGACCGGCCCGGCCGGAATCCATGGGAGGCGTTCGAGAACACCGGTTCATAGATCCGTTCGAGCAGTTGCCGCGCCACTTCCTGAACGAGGCGGTCGTCGCGCGTGGGAATGCCCAGCGGACGCCGTTTGCCCTTGCCTTTCGGGATAAACACCCGACGCACTGGTTTGGGATCATAGGTCCCTGCCGTCACGCTGGCGATAATCGGGTCGAGGTCTTCCGGTCCGAAGTCCGCGAAGGTCTCGCCGTCAATACCCGGCGTCATCGCACCCTTGTTGGATCCGATCTTCTGGAGCCCCTCCTCCCAAAGGAGGCGAGACCCCATCAGACGATAGAGTCCATTCACCCTTTTGCCCGACGCAACGAGCGCCGGAATGGCCTCCAACCGGCCTTTCACAGTTTCTGGCAGCATCAGCACACCCCATGATCGGTGGTTGAAGAATCACAGCTGCCGCCCTTCCCCCGGTCTTCCCCGCTTTCGGCCCGATCGCTCGAGACCTTATACAGTTGCACCGCCGCCTCCGAAGAGGTCGATGTCCCGGGCATTACCCCGGGCATTTGAGTAATATGGCGGCTCCGTACCCATGCAGGCCGGCAGAAGCCGCCTGTTTAGGGCATCCCGTAGTTACGCTGAATGGAGATGCGGCGCGGTTAGGTGTCCCGTTCGTCCACTAAACCCCTCGACGAGAGGCGCACCGGATGGGCTGAGAAACAGGCGGCCAAGACATGAGACCGCTGTCATCATCCGGACCTGGCGTGACAGTCGCTTTCGCCAGTATCGCTATATAGATTGCTGCAGACTGGGATTTAAGCAGTGTAGCCTTCACCATACGCACCTTGCCCTGACCGTCATCGCCTCCATTTGCGACTAAGACGCATCTGGCCTTTTCCGAACATGCTATTGTTCCCCGTCCCTTTCGGGATTTCAGACCTTGTGAGGCCCGAGGTTAGTCCGGCGAGCAGAGGCATTCTCAACTTACCTCATCATCACTGATACTCCATTTCAGCGCCGCAACGGCGCACTATCCTTGTACCCGAACTGGTGGCCATCGCGCGAGCGTGGATTCCAGCGCACCAGGCACACTACCGCGAAAACGTTGCCGGCAATGCCGTCCACGATTTCCTGGGCTGCGGCGTAATAGGTCCGATTTCCCGGACAGGAGGACGCGAGCACCCTGAGGCCGCGTTTCGTGCCGTCCTCGAGCGTGTTTTCGTAGGTAAGCTGCGCGTCGAGATAGGATTTGGCGGTCTTGTGGCCGCCCATCGACGTAAAGGGCATGAAGAGCCATCCCATGATGAGTCCTTTCTTGAGGAAGGAAACCGGCCGCTGGCCGTTTCCGGTTTGAGGATCGTCGGGCCGCGAGCGCTGGTCAGCAGGCGAACGCCCGCGTATCAAAGTCGCAGTATTTTCATGTCGTGCGGATGTGACCTTCCGCACCCGTCATTGTCGGAGAAGTCATGCTCGCCGCGTCGGCCATTGAGATAATCGGCGGCACGCCTTTGATCGCACTGGATCGCATCTACACGGGTCCTGGTCGCATCATCGCCAAGGCCGAGTTCCTGCTGCCCGGGGGAAGTGTGAAGGACCGTGCCGCCAAGGCGATCCTGCTTGCCGCAAGAGAGGATGGCCGGCTGAAGCCGGGAATGCCGGTCGTGGAAATGACGAGCGGAAACATGGGCGCCGGACTGGCGGTGGCATGCGCCGCGCTCGGCCATCCCCTCGTCGTCACGATGTCGGCAGGCAACAGTCCGGCGCGAGCGAAGATGCTCGAAGGACTCGGCGCCGAAGTGGTGCTCATCGCCCAGGTGGATGGAAGCCCGGGCCAGGTGACGGGTTCCGATGTCAATGCTGCCGCACAGGCGGCTTGCGCGATCGCCCGGGCGCGTGACGGTTTCTACGTCGATCAGTTCAACGCTGCAGAGGGGATCGCAGCGCACGAGACCACGACAGGCCCGGAGATCCTGGCGCAGTTCGGTGGCCCGGTCGACGGATGGGTTGCAGCGGTCGGCACGGGCTGCACCTTCGTGGGCGTTGCAAAGGCGTTGAAGCGCGCCAATCCCGGTACGGTCTGCGCCGCTGTCGAACCGCTGAACGCGCGGCCGCTGGCCGGAGAACCGGTGCTCGACGCCCGGCATAAACTCCAGGGCATCGGTTATGGCACGGTTCCGCCGCACTGGGATCCGTCGCTGATGGATATGAGTGTCGGCATCAGCGATGATGAAGCTGAAGAGTGGCGGCGTACTCTGGCCCATCGCGAGGGCCTGTACGTCGGCTATTCTGCCGCTGCGAACGTCTGCGCCGCGGCAAAGCTGCTGGCATCGGGGCGGTTGACGGCTGATGCCGTCGTGGCAACGGTGCTTTGTGATACCGGCCTGAAATACTGAACCTCGGCGTGGGGGTGGCCCCGATGGACGTGCATCCGGTCGGCTGCCGGCTGCGCCTTGCTCGCCGCGCCGAAGCTTTTGAGATACGCGAAAGCCTGTTCAGCCTTGGCGGCAGCGTGGATGATCGCGGTCTTGTCGCCGCGGAGGATACCGAGCCAATGCGCCACATAGCTCGCATGACTGTCATGGAGGACGTTGGGCAGACCAAGGTCAGCACAGCAGAGCCCCGCCCCGATCTCGGCGCAATATCCTGACAGTCCAGCGAAAAATGGCGGTTGAAAGGTGAAAACCATCGGTGCCTCCTGCACTGCCTAAAAACCCCATGGCTCCCCCGAGGCGGGGGTGGGCGGCGAGAACGACCGGAGAGGCCCGCGCAAGCGGGGGGCCGCACCCGGAGGGGCGAAATGCAATGGAGCAGCGCGGCGAAGCCGGGCTTGCGGCGCGCCGTGGCGGGCCTAGCAGGGAGCGCCGACCAGACCCGCATCGAGGGAGGCCCAGAAATCAGCGCCGCCGCGCCAGCGGCGTCCGCTGGTGAGCGGGCGAAGCCCGCGCATCGCCGTGCGCGACGAAGCGGCCGAGCCCGCGAGGGATCGGCCGCTCGGCTTTGGTCGCTGCTGGATCATGGCTGACGGGCGTGCATCCAGTCGGCCGCTGCCTGCGCCTTGCTCGCCGCGGTGAAGATCGCGCGGGGCTCGTCCTTGAGCAGTTGCAGCCAGGAGGCGATATAGGCCGCGTGATCGGGTCGCGGTTCGTGCGCGATCCCAAGATCGGCGAGCAGGAACGATGCGGTCAGTTCGGCGGTCGCTTCCTCCATGGCGAGCGCGTGCCTGGTCCACTTGGCGCTGAAATCCCGGTCGAGCCGGTGAGCTGCGCCACTGGCATGAGCCGCCTCGTGAATATGGGTGGCGTAGAAGCCGTGGGCATCGTGGAAGGCGCTGAAATCCGGCATGTGGATGCGGTCTTCGGCGATGTGATAATAGGCGCTGGCCGAGCCGTAGACGGTATCGATGCCGAGGGCGGCGATGAAGGCTTCGGCGGCGGCGAGGCGTTCGCTCTCGGGCAGGTCCGGCCCCGGTTCGGGCGCATAGCCATCGACCTGATCGGCGTTGAACAGGCTGAACGCCTTGGCGAAAAGCCGGCGGTGGTCGTCATCGTCGCCGGCGTCGTCATCCTTCGCGCGAAACTCCTTCCAGAGGACGCCGAGGCTGGCCTGCTCGCCCTTGCGGACCTGCGCGCCGAGCGTCTGCCACTGGCGATAGGTGCCCCAGACGCCGCTCGCATAGCCGCTGCCATAGGCGGCTGCCCAGAGCGAGACCGTATTTATGCCGCGATAGGGCTTGCCGCTGGCGACGTTCGTCGGGCGGGTGACGTCGGCGCCAGAATGATGCCATGGCATGCGCCAGGTGCCGGTGCCGGCTTCGATGGCGTCGACGATCGCTTGCGTGACGCGAGCATAGACGTCGACACGTGGTGAGGCTGACATGATCTGTTCTCCGTTCTCGCGCCGGGGACCATCCCCGGCGGCGGAGGCCCGTTCGCGCCGGGCACAGGGGGGCTCGCGCACCCGTCAGGGCCGCAGCGAAGCGAAGGACGGCGAAGCCGTTGCGCGGGCGCGCCGACCGGCGCAGGACTCCGCCAACAGCCGGGGTGGTCTACGGCGTGGGAGGATCGATCCCGGCAATCACCGCGGTCAGGCGATCAAGCTCGCGCTGGAGAGCCTGACGCTGAAGATCGGAGATGCGCCGTTCGCGTAGATGCGCCCTGGCATCGGCCGCCGCGCGTTCCCAGGCCGGCCTGTGGCGGGCGGTGATGCAGGCGTTGGGACAGCGGGTCGGCTCGCACAGGGCGGTGAGCGGCTGCGCGGGATCAGGGGTCGTCACGCGCTTGAGGCAGAGCGCGGTCGCGGGATCAAAGAAGCAATCCGCGAGCGGGCCGACATGGAAGGTGCGCGCGACGCTGGCGAGCATGACGCGCAGGCGGGCGCGATCGGCGATCATGGCGGGCAAAGGCCCTTGTCTGACGGCGGCATCGTCGAGCGTCCGCGCGATGCGCGGTCCCGCTGGGCCGCCGAGCGATGCGCCGCCCTGACGGCGGTCGAAATAGTCCAGCAGATCGTCAATCTGACCGAGCCGGCGCTGCGCTTCGACCTCGGCGCGAAACCCCGATGCGCTGGTCCCGGCATAGCCCTCGAAAGCGGCGACCGAGGCGTGCTTGTACTGGATCATGCCGGCGATGGTGCCGAACGGGCGGTTGGCGATGTGCCACGCGATCGTGCGCCGGAACTGCCGTGTCGTGATGCGCCACGGCTTGCCGTCGGGACCGCGCGGGATGACCGGCATATCGGGGTTGCCGAAGGCGGTGTTGAGGTGGTCGCGGAAGGCGTTGAGCTGGCGGACCACCTCGCTCGACAGATGCGTCTTGGAGACGGCGCTCGCGCGCAGTACCGGCCAGAGCGTATCGCTGCCGCTGGCGCGCGCCGGTCCTGCCGACAGGCGTTCGAGCACCGTGATCGCATCGGCGACCGGCTCGATCGTCACCCAGCTCGCCACTTCGTCCACCGCCGCCCGGCGCTTGTAGATGGTCGATCGGATGCGATGCCGTTCGATCAGGCCGTCCTCGCTGCGCGCGATAGAGACACACCCGCGCCGCATCGCCTGCACCTCGCAGTCGCGCATGCCGGTCAGATAGGCGCACACGATATAAGCGGCGGCCTGGAGCATCCGTTCCTCGTGTGCGAGAGTCTTCGCGTCGAAGCGCTCGCGCCATGGCCGACCGCTATCGGGATCGATCGAGATCGGCGTGTCCATGCCGCCGACCTCCACCCCCAGCTCGGCCGCCACTGCATCGATCAGCCTCGCTTCGCCGCCGGTCAGCATGAGATGTGCGTGCGGTTCCGCCTGCACGTCGATCCCGACATGGAGATGTAAGAGATGGGCGTTGATCGGTGGGGTCACGCTGCCGGTGTTGGGGTCGACGCGCAGCTTGCCGTTATGAGCGGTGGCCCAGATCGGTGCGCCGCGCCCCTCGCGGCGTCGGCGATCGAAATAGGCCTTCAGGCGGGTGCGGCGACGTTGCCGGCGATCAGGGTCCGAGAGGCCGGCGTCGGCGGTGACAAGGCGATCCCGGCGCGCTTCGAGCCGATCAAGCTCGCGGCGGGCGGCGAGAATATCGTCAGCGAAGACGGTGACGTAGCGCAACGACCAGGCGAGCAGCGCGGCGATGACCTCTTCCGGGAACCGTGGGGTGCGGTTCTCCCGGACATGGCGGTAGCCCGCAACGCGGGCGGGCGCCTGTCCGGCCCAGGGCTCGAATACAAGGCCTCCGTCAGCGAGGTGGTCACGATAGTAATAGAGATCGGAGACCACTTCGAGGAGGTGACCGACGATGACGGGTCGTCGGGCAGGATCGTCACGGAGATGACGGGCATAGGCATCGACCAATGGCTGATCGATACGGGAAACGTCGAGCCGTCCGAGCCGCTCACGGGCGAAGGCGAAGAACCGGCGGGCACGGTTGAATGCCTGGCGGATGCAGGCGGGCGGTAACTTCGTCCGATAGCCGGGGAGATCGGCGTTGAGGCGGGCGTAGAGATAGGCGCGCATCGCCGCCTGGACATCGGCATGTTCGAGCACGTCGAAATGCACGGTGACGTGGCAGCGCCGGGCGTTCTCGCGGAATACGGCGGGACCGAGATCCCAGCTCGCGTCGCCGACGCGCGACAGATCTTCGCGGGCGTGACCGGCCTTGAGCGGCGCGCTCGCCAGCACGGCGCGATCGTCGAAGGCGGGCGCCTGGACATGGGCTGGCATGGTCATGTGCGTGCCTCCGGCGGCAGATAAAGCCGTTCGCCTTCCATCTGCCGGCGCGCATCGGCGATGACGGCATCGGAGAATGCCGGCAGGACCTGGGCGGTGATGCGGGCATGGACGCGGCCGAACTTGGCCGCCCAATCGTTCGCGGGCAGGCTCAGCCTCTGCTCTTCGACGAATGCGAGGAAAGCGAGGATCGCGGGGAGCTTGCGCGCGGTGATGACGGCGTTGGGACAATCGAGGCAACCCCAGAAGGGCTGCGCGCAGGGTGATCCGGCATCGGCGAAGGGACTGCTATGGAAGCCCGCGCAGGCGGCGAGCCAGACATCCTGTTCGCCGTCGAGCAACGGACCGACGGTATCGGGCGGCATCAGCGGCGCGGCCTGATCGGGCGATTGGCGCAACGCCTTCTCGGCGGTGGGCGGCAGCACGGTCGGCGTCGCGGTGGCGACCGCTTCGCGAAAGGCGTCAGCGAGGGTCTTCTCGTGCAGGGACCGAAGCGACGGCAGATCGGCATAGTGGCGCCCCGCAACCTCGCGCGAATGACCGACTGCGAAGCGGGCCATGTGCCCCTCAGTCTTCGTGTACCACAGCGCCTTGTGGGTCTTGCGGAGCCGGGAGAGCAGCAGGTGGAGCGGCTTGCCGTCGTCATCGACAATAGCATGCTGTGCTATCCAGGCAGCGATCCGCTCCTTCGGATGAGCGATACCCGCCCGCAGGCCGCCAACGTTGTGATAAACCCAAAGACGATCATCGGTCAGATGCTCGCGGGCTGGCGCGGTGACGTCGATCAGGCGACGGATGAGGCCGCCAGGCGTGCCACCACCGCCGTCGCGGACGCGCATGCTCTTGTGCTCGGCGCCGCGGGCGCGGCGCTTGAGATAGCGCAGTTCCACCGTGCCGGCATGGGGGTTGGTGAGACAATCCACGGTCAGCGCCTTCAGGCACTCGGGCTCGAGCCCGGTATCGAGCGTGAGCAGCACGAGCAGCGCCGGCAGATCGCGCGCAAGCAGGTGATGGCGGCCATGCAGATCGTCGATGAGCGTGCTGATCGGCAATCCGCGTCGCATGCGCATGAAATAGAGGCTCTTCAGCGCGGGCTGGTCTGCGACGATAAAGCCCTGCCGCGCGATGATCGCTTCGACCTCGGCGCGCACGCTGGCGATGACCGGGTCGCCCTCATCGGTGCGGTCGTCGGCACCGAGACGGCGGAACATCGCTTCGACGTCGGTCCTCGCGGCGTCGCGCAACGCGCGGGCAACGAAGGGGCTATAAGCATCGCGCGGGGTCGAGCGGCCCGCCGACGTGGCCAGTGTGTAGCGCAGCCGCTCATGCAGGTCAGGCGCGATCCGATCGGGCCGGTCTGCCTCGATCGCGCGCAATGTGTTGACGATCTTGCCGACCGTTATGTGCCGGTGGATCGCGCCCATCCCGCGGCGGTCGAGCGCGGAGGCGAACCCATCGATATGGGCTGCGCGCAGGTCGCCGACGCCAGCCACGTTCAGCGCTTCGTCGCCAAGCCAGGCGAAGAACAGGCGGTAGGCATTTACATACTGCTTGATGACGCTCGCCGCACCGATCGGTCCTCCGAGCGCGGCCGACCGTCGCAATGCGCCAGCAAAGGCGATGGCGAGCGGACGAGGATCGAGTGCGGCCATATCGATCAGGACCGTCCCGCCATGCCGCGCCTCGATGGTGAACTTGAGGCCGAGCACGGGATCAGGCTGCACGGGCTCCGGCGTGATCGGCACGAAGGCGACGGGCCGGCCCTTGCGGGGACGACCGCTCATGCGCCCTGCGGTCCCGGCAGCAGCGCAAGCAGCTCCTCGACCGCCGCATCCACCGTATCGGCGCGGGTCGCAATATGGTCGAGGTAGATATAGGTGGTGGTGAGGCTCGCGTGGCCGAGCAGGCGTTGCACCTGTTGCAGCGGGTCCCCGAGGATCAGCCGGTAGCTCTCCATCGGCCCCGCCGGCAATGCCGCTTCGCGCAGTCGCTGCTGGATCAGCAAGGCAAGCATATGGACTGCGAACGTGTGGCGAAGCTGGTGCGGGTTGATCGACAGCGGGAAGCCGTTCTCCGCGCACCGGTTGCCAGCACGGGTGAAGATCACCTCCCACGAGTTGGGCCGAACAGGCTGCCCGACCTCGGTCAGCCACAGCGCCGCCGGCTCGCGGGGCGGTCCATCCTCGTCGCAGAGGATCAGGCGGCATCGTTCCTCCGGGGTGCAGATATCGCGCATGCGGTCGAGACCGGCGCGGGTGACAGGGATCGGTCGTTCGAGCTTGGTCGCGCCGTCTCGCGCGGCGAACTTGGCGACGCCCGCGGCGCGCTCGACGGCGACGTAGGCGGCAATCTGACGAAGCAGCCGACGCGGGAGCAGGACGCTGCGTCCCCGGTCGCCCTTGGTCAGCGGTGGCGGGAGAGGCAGCCAAAGTTGTTGTGCATCGCTGTCCTCGCGGTCGATCGCCGCGAGCTCGGCGGCGAGTAGACCCGACGCCTCTTCGAGGCGCAGGCCGGTGGTGACGAGAAGATCGGCGAACAGCGCGTTGCGCAGCCCGTTCCGGTCGCGCGCGCCGGGGCGCTCGGTGCCGTCAGGGGTAAGGCCGCGCAGGCCGACCTCGCGGAAAATGCGGTAGTCGTCCATCGTGACGAACCGCACATCCGATCGCCTGGCAACACGTTCATAAGCGTCATTGCGCGCCGCGATCATGCCGCGACGGCCACCATGCGCCGGTCGCCACACGGCGCGGCGGCTGAACGGCGCGTCAGTGATCAGCCCGTGCTGCTCACCCCATCGGTAAAGGCGATCGAGACTGGCGACGGCACGGTTCCAGCTTGCGGCCGTTATCCGGTGATCGGCCTCGTCGCGGCGTCGCTCACGATGATAGGCGTCGACATCGTCGCGGGTCGCAGCCCACACGGTCTTGCCGCAGGCATCGAGAAAGCGAAGCCAGACTACGACATCATAGGCATAGGCGCGCAGCGAATGGCGCGAGCGGACGCCCGACAACGGCAGGTCGAGAAAGAAGCGATCCAGATCGGGATCATAGAGCGCGTCGCCGCGCAGGATCAGCGGCACATGCGCATCGAGGCCCCTGGCCTCGCGGCGCTCGCAAACAGTAATGATCGACACCGGCGCGAAGCCCTCCCCCCGGACCCCCCACCCGGAAGCTGACCTTCACACCGTTGCGCACTATGGCCTGGCAGCAATCAGGCTGGCCTCCGCCAGCTCTTGGGTCAGCGCTACGGCCAGCCTGATTACTGCCTACCGTGGGCGTCCATCGCCGACCTTACTGCAAAGTTGCGAGCGGCGCAGACTGTCCAGATAAGGCGACCAGTTCTTCGAACGCATAGGCCTTGTCGCCGAAGCGCTTGCCGAAGGTCCGTGCGAGTCGGCTGGAATGGCCCGACCAGTGGGTCTTATGCCGATATCGGCATAAAGGGCATAATGCCGTAACCCTGATTATGCCGCATGGCGTTGGCTAGGACTTGTTTTTCGGCCATCCGCCATGCGGCACCTCGGCATAATCAGAGCCCTTCGAGGAACGCGAGGAGCTGATCGTCGGGTTTGAACCGACCTGTCGGCACGTCCGGAGCAGCGACGCGCGCCAGTGCCTTTTCCTTTAAGCGCATGTCGGCGTGGATGTAGACCTGCGTGGTCTCGACCGATTCATGACCCAGCCACAGTGCGATCACGGCCTGATCGACACCATGGTGGAGCAAGTCCATCGCGGTGCTGTGGCGCAAGGTATGCGGCGTGACCCGCTTTGCGCCGATGCTCGGACAGGTGCGCGCTGCCGCCAGGCAATGCTTGCGTACCAAATGTTCGAGCGCATCGCGGCTTAGCCGTTCGCCACGGATCGACGGGAACAGTGGTCGATCGCTGTTGCCATGCTCCCCAATCCATACCTTCAGGATCTTGGCGGTTTCCCGCCTGATCGGTGTGGACCGTTCTTTTCGTCCCTTTCCTACGCATCGGACGTGGGCGCCGGTGCCGAGCACAACATCCCGGTATCGCAAGCTGATCAGCTCTGATGCCCTGAGGCCCGTTTGCAGCGCGAGCAGCAACAAGGCGTGATCGCGCTTTCCGGCCCATGTCGAGCGATCCGGCACGGCCAGCAGTGCCGCGATTTCGTCTGCGGTCAGGAACGTGACCGCGCGCTTAACATAGCGTTTGTTAGGCATGGCAAGGATGCGCTGGCAGTTCAGCATCCATGTTGGATCGGCCATCGCCACATAGCGGAAGAACGAACGGATCGCCGCGAGCCTGGTGTTACGGCTACGTGCACAGTTGCCCCGTGCTGTTTCGGTGTGGACCAGAAAGTCGGCAACCAGATCGACGTCGATATCTTCGACCGTGATAGCGACTGGTCGTTTGCCAAGGCGCGAACCGGCATAGCGCAGCAACAGGCGGAACGTGTCGCGATAGCTCGCGATGGTATGATGGCTTGCTTCCATCTGGACGCACAGTCTGTCGGTGAAGAAGCGTTGGATCAGCGCTGGCAAAGTCATGGAGGTCATCGCTGCGCCTCCCAACCAATGCGCGTGGCGCGTGCCATCGCCAGCTCGAGCAGTTCGGGCACCGCCTCAATGTACCAGAACGTATGGTCGGGGCTGGCATGGCCAAGCCAGGTCGTCAGCCTGATCATCTCCCGCGCCGGATCCTTGCCCATACGATACCAGTCGATCATGGTGCGAACTGCGAAGGTGTGGCGAAGGTCGTGTATGCGTGGTCCTTTGCCGTGCCGCTTGAACCGTGAGTATTCCCGCAACCCGATCGCTCGACTTACTCGTGCGAAGCTGGCTCGTGCCGACCATTCGCTGAGCCGGTCCCCATTACATCTGACAAAGAGGGGGGTGGATGCTCGACCAAGCAGCCGATTACGTTCTGTGGTGTAGGTGATCAACCGGTCTACGACAGTCGGGTCGAGTGGCAGCAGGCGCTCCTTTCCCAGCTTTCCGTGCCTGACACTCAGCACACCGGTTGCAACATCGAGGTCGCTCGTGTCGAGCGCCAGCGCTTCGCTGATCCTGAGCCCCGTTACCGCGATGAGGCCGAAGAATGTCGAACACGTCAGCCCCCGCATTCCGTAGGTGGAAGGCAGTTCGCTGGCGGCTGCGATAATGTCACCGATTTCGACTTTGCTGTAGATGTATGGCCGTTTGCGGATTGTGCGATCCGGCAACAACCCGCGCGGCGGCGCTTCATGCGCCAAGTCGACACTGCTCAACCAAAGAGCGAACAACCGTACCATACCGAGCCGAGCGGACCGGGTGGACGACCCGGCAGCAGGCTGACTTGCGTCCCAGCGCAGGAACAGGTCAGCGTCGATATGCTGCGCACCCGCATCGTCGGCAAAGCGGATAAAGCGGCGTAGCACCCGTTCGGAAGTCCTGAGATCATAGCCGAGGCTACGGCGAA